>JAAYIA010000088.1 GCA_012735145.1 Clostridiales bacterium
ACGTGTCGGCAAGTTGAGCCTGCGGTATCTGGCCAAGCCATGCAATGCATGATTCGGCATTGTCAAGAGAGTGGCGGATATTATCACTGGTGCAGCCACCTGCAAGATTTGCGACAAATTCAGGAATATCTTTGTTTGCTGCGATGTCCGTAAGGGCTGTCAATAATTCAGGAACACCTTTAGCATCACTCATCTTGCCCGCATAGCATATTCTCACAGGATCACCCTGATTACGCAAAACTCTGCCGTTTGAATTAAAAAGCTCTGAATTATAACCGCTGCCAATCGAGGTTATACAGTCTGTATCGACACCAAAGAGCTCGGATATTTTGCTTCTCTGTTTGTCGTGAAGGGCGAAAAAATGATCGAGCCCACATATTTGAGGGCATATTATGTCGTGGAGATGCGTGCAGTTGATAACCTGCCTCAGGTCAGATCCATGGCACATACCGAGTATCTTTCTATCAGGGAAGTTTTTTCTTACTATAGATGTCAACAAGAACAGGTGATGACATAGTATGACATCGGGATCCAGATCTTCAACCGCCTGTGAAATAGATTTCATGAAAGCTTTTTCAAAGGCAGATATATCTGAAGAGGTCAAATCACAATATCTTGTAGATTCATAAGGCATTACATCCGACATTCCTATAACAGGAAAAGGAAGATCGGCTTCATAATCAAGATTATCTCTATGAGAATATATTACAGGGTAGCATTTAACATCTTCAGGAAAAGAGACATCGTCCTCGCGAAAGATACCACAGACGACTACCTGAGTATGTCCTAAGCGATGAAACGAATTGACTAGCTCGGTTAAATATGTGCCACTTCCTGTGGAATGTGGTTTTTGTGCTGTTATGCTTAATATTTTCATGCATCCATTTAATATGATTATGGATTGAGAAGTCAAGTTGTATTGAAATTATGCATAAAGAACTTGAAAAAAAAACAAAATAATAGTATAAACTTAGTAGTAATGTACAAAAGAAACATGCAATTATTTCTTAAAGGATACTATTGAATGAAACTGGCTCCCGAAAGGGTAGGCAGATTTTTTGGATAAAGGGGAATATGGATTTATTTTACGGCGAAGATAAGACATTTGATATAATAATGAAGGAAAAGAAAAACTTTGTTTTCATTGGAGAGGCAGGAAGTGGCAAAAGTGAGATTGTACTCAATGTTGCAGCTATGCTTGCAGCAGAGACGGGCAAAACGGTTGATTTATTTGATCTCGACCAGACCAAGCCTCTATATCGCTCAAGGGATCTCAAAGAAGCTTTCGCAGGTAAGGGTGTCGAGATACACTATCAGGATCAGTATTTAGATGCACCGACTGTCGTTGGAGGAGTGGCAGAGTCTCTTCAGGGCGAGGGCTATACTTTGCTTGATATTGGAGGGGGACACTCGGCGGCAAGAATGGCAGGTGCATATAGCCATCTTCTGAGTAAAGAAGACTCAATACCGGTATATATAATTAATCCATATAGACCGTGGACGAGAACCCTTGGTGGCATAGATGGAACAATGTCGCATATACTTAGATCAATAAAATTAGATCGTATATATTTGCTTGCTAACCCTAATCTGGGTTATACAACAACGGTTAGTGAATTTACGGAGGGTCTTAACAAGTTGAATTCCACTCTCGATGGCATTTCAACATATAGCAGTGCGTGTGTGAGAAGGGAGATTTATGAGGAGGCAAAGAGCAAGACTGACAAATTTCTTGTTCCCCTCGATTTATACTTGACCTATTCGTGGGTTGATTAAACATATTTTTCATATATTGTGAAGGGGGATTTTTATGGCGAGAGTAGAAATTAATACCGAAGCTTGCAAATCATGCTCCTACTGCGTTATCTCATGCCCGAAGAATGTTCTTGAAATCGGTGACAAGGTTAACTCAAAGGGCTATCTTTATTCAGTTGCTGCAAGACCGGAAGATTGTATTGGATGTACAATGTGTGCACAGATTTGTCCGGATGCGGTTATTGAGGTATGGAGATAAGAAAGGAGAGCGTGATGGCAGAACGTGTATTTATGAAAGGCTGCGAGGCTATAGCTGAAGCAGCAACAAGAGCAGGTTGTCGATTCTTTGCAGGATATCCTATAACTCCACAGAACGAGATACCTGAGTATTTTGCAAGAAGGATGCCTGAAGTAGGAGGAACGTTCGTACAAGGTGAAAGTGAGGTTGCTTCAGTCAATATGCTGTATGGGGCTGGTTCGACAGGCACAAGAGCTATGAGCTCATCTTCATCAACTGGAATAAGCCTTTATTCGGAGGGAGTATCCTATTGTGCATCGGCAAGAGTTCCTGTTGTATATGTTAACGTACAAAGAGGTGGGCCGGGAATCGGGGCTATTCAGCCGGCACAGCAAGACTATCTGCAGGCAACAAAAGCATCAGGCAACGGCGGATTCAGAATGATCGTTTTGGCTCCTTCGACTGTTCAAGAATGTGTGGATATGGTTTACGAATCATTCGATTTTGCAGAGAGAGATCAGAACCCTGTTCTCATCTTAACTGATGGTGTTGTTGGAACAATGATGGAACCGGTTATCCTTCCGCCGATGAAATCAGAAGAGGAAATTAAGAAACTTAAAGATGCTTTCAAGCACAGAGCGATAATAGGACATCCTCTCGGAGAAGCTGCATTCTGTAGACCTGGTTCGGTGGGAACAGGTCAGGAGAAAGTTAATATCGAGGCTGAGGCAATGTATAATACGTGGGATAAAGATGTTAGAGTAGAGGAATATCTTACGGATGATGCAGAAATTATAGTTGCAGCTTATGGTATCTCTGCACGTATTTGTAGGGTTGTAATTAAGCAACTAAGGGAGCAGGGTGTTAAGATAGGAATGATTAGACCGATTACACTTTCACCATTCCCTTACGAAACATTTGCAAATATCGATTTCAATAAAGTCAAGGGCATTCTCGATGTTGAAATGTCAATTCCTGCACAGATGAGATGGGATATCGACCATGCAGTACAGGGACGTTGCCCTATCAAAGAGTGCCTTAGATCGGGAGGACAACTCCTGACTAACGATCAGGTCATGAAGGCCGCTCAAGAATTGATTAAGGAGGTGCTGTAATGGCTGAAGAGAAAAAAGTTTATTCAAGAACAAAGGGTTTGCTCGAAAATGCGGTATCCGGTTTCTGTCCGGGATGCATGCATGGCACAGTTCATAAAATAATAGGAGAAGCAGCAGAAGAACTTGAGAAGCTCGATAAACTCGTAAGAGTAGAGGGTGTTGGTTGTTGTGGACTCGGACAATTTTACGTTGCTCACGATGCTACAATCGCAGCACACGGCAGAGCTTGTGCTGTTGCAACAGGAATCAAAAGATCTTCTCCGGAATCACTTGTGTATACATATCAGGGAGATGGAGACCTCGCTGCTATCGGACTTGGAGAAACACTGTCAGCAGCTAATAGAGGAGAGAATTTCACTGTAATTTTTGTCAATAACGGAATATACGGGATGACAGGAGGACAGATGGCTCCTACGACATTGTTAGGCATGAAATCAACCACTACGCCGAAAGGAAGAAATGCTGAAGAGCATGGGTACCCTATGCATATGTG
>JAAYIA010000089.1 GCA_012735145.1 Clostridiales bacterium
GCATGGAAATGGCCTAAAACTAGCCAAGATTTCTTGTTATCTTTTTTTGAAAGACTCTTTTTAGGAACTAAAGACTTTTTATGCCATCCTTCACTTTACGGATGTAGCTTTTGACACTATAACCATTTAATCATATTAAAAATCAATATCATTCTTTACGACTTCAAGTTTTTTGAGAATTTCTTTTGCACTTGGAAAATGATAATTAAGCTGAATAAAAGGATGACTCTTAAATTGTTCTCCATTTTTTCCTTTTAGTTCCTGCTCATCTTCAAATAAAAAATATTTTGAATTTTTTTCCTCAAAGTCTTTTATTTTTGATTCTAAGGTGTGATTATTAATAAGTGTGCAATCAATTAATGTATAGTCAAATTCCATTGGCTCCGCTTCTTTTTTATATTCAGCTACAACCTCATCATTCGATTCCACTTTAAAGTGATATTCATAATTATCTAAATGAATCTCAGGTCTGATTAACAAATAGTAAATATGCCATTCTTTAGTATAATCTTGAACAATGACAAAAAAATCTTGTAATTTATATGAATCAATTTTACTATCAATTTTCGATGAGTTATTTTGTGAATCAGAAATTATTGTATCTGTTTTATTTTTTTCGAGTAGAAAGGATGTAGTTAAATTTGAATGATCTAACAGTTCATACTGTAATTCTTGTCTATCCTCTTGAAGAGGTTTAGCAAGATATAGCTTATTCAAATTTCCTTGTTTAATATTAAATCTCATCGAGACATATTTCTCTTTATTTTCTACATCATCTAATATTTCAAATTTAATGTTCGAATCCAATACAAGAGTCTCATTATTTTTACCGATATTATATGCCATGCAAGATTGTACCATTGCTACAATTGATAGAAATAAAGAAATCCATTTTATAATTTTATCCCCATTACTTTCTTTTTTCGCTGTTTCTGTTTCAGCTTGATTGTCGTCTTCATTTTTCTTGTTTGTATTATTAATGTTGTTTTGCTTCATCTTGAACCTTCCTTATAAGTTAAATGCAATATGTCTGGATTATAACTCCTAAATGCACACCCATCCCTATTTTGTTTTTCTAGTAGAGGTCTTAAAATCAAGCATCTATCGTTACTATTTGCCGTTGTCATAATTATGACACGAGACCCACAACAAGGGTCATAAACTCTGCCTTGGTAGGGTTCAATCATGTCAACTAAGGTCTTAACAACGCTAGTAGGCGTATAGAATTCTCCACCGCCTTTTCCTTCAACGCTGGCAAACTGTGCAAGGAAGTATTCATACACTCTTCCTAGTAAGTCCTTTTCTCCATTTTGATGAAGCTTTATCGTTGAAATTAAGTCAATCAGTTCTCCAAGTCTTCTCTTATCAATTTCGGGTCTTGCATAACGCTTATCCAGTACACCCTTTAAAGATGTATTCTCTTTTTCAATGAGTATCATGGCATCATCAATAAACTGACCGATTTTGGGATCCTTTGCATTGTCTTTGATAAATGTCCATCTCGCTTCTTTAGGAACCCAGAAGATATTCTCAGCTTCATACTCATCTCGGTCCTCTTCAAAGCCTGCGCCTTCTTCTACAAGCGCATTAAACTTTGTTTCAAATTTATCGGATATGTACTTAAGGAAAATGAGTCCCAATACGACGTGCTTATATTCACTGGCATCCATGCTGCCTCTGAGTTTGTCTGCCGCTTTCCAAAGTGTCTCTTCAAATCCTATGTTTGCTGTGCTTTCAGTCATTTATATTTCCTCCAAATGTTTAATAGTTATGATCATCAAAGACTTCAAATATTTCACCCTCAAAGCCTTCTTGTTCCGGGTCGCTACTCACCCAATCAGGTAAGACTTCATAATAGTGTGCCAATGCTTCAACGGTTTTATGCAGAACGGATTCATGTTGAACTTTTTCCAGTAGTTCTACCATGAGCTTATAGGTCTCCATATGGGGATTGATTTCCACTATATCCATGGCAGCCTTAAACCTTGATATAAGTTTTGCTTTTTCAATATCTCGTTCTATGCCATTCATTTCTTCTTTGTCGTAGATGGGAACTTCAACAAGATCGTTAATTTCTCCCAAGGAAAACTGCTGTTCATGCTTTTTGATCACAGGCTTAAGTTCTCTTTTCAGCTTTTCCTTCTGGATCTCCAACTGATCAATTTCCGAAAGCTCACGTCCAAAATAGAAAGGGTCAATTCCAAAAAGCTCTTCTAAAACCGGTAAATATTTTTTGGGAATATTCTGTCTTCCCTTCACCCACATGTTTATATTTTGTTTCTTAATGCCGAGTTTTTCAGCAAGTTCTATGTGTTGAAGATTATAGAGGTTTAGAATATATTCTAATCCAATCAAGTTCTCACCTCCTGATGCAGGACTATAATCCCACTTAATATTCATTGTACTTCTTTTTATTGACTCGGTCAATATATAAAGTAATTGTTTTTTACAATAATTTTATCCATCCACCGCTTTTTGACAGTGAGTTTGTCAACTCACTAGCCATAAGCTAGCTCCATCCACTCAATCCTGCAAATTGCTATTCTTAAATGAGTTCCCCCGTAATAAAAAACCGTGAATATCACTCTAGTATGAAACCAAGGTTCAAATCACGGAAAGTTTTAAATTACATGGGTAACCTTTGTCTTTTTCTACCCACCTTTTACATATATAGGCAATGGTTGCCTATTTACTCCTCAATATTCATACTAGATTAAATAACCAGTAGATCCTGTTGACTCTTACTTCTCAACCCTCACCATGGATACTACCGCTTCAATGTGCCCTGTAAAGGGAAACAGATCTAGGGGATAGCTGTCAATCAAAATTTGGCCCAATGCTTTTCTATCAAAAGCCATATGTGGGAACATATCCAAGATTAGCCTTCGTGTGTGGAAACACATCAATATTTTCATCTATTTTTCAGTTATAAGATGGATTATCAAGCATTTTCTCACTAAAATCTATACCTATTATGTCTAGAGAGTCAGGATAATGTATAAGGTTTTTGCCAGTACCCACTCCTACTTCAAGTACTTTTTCTCCCTCTATTCTTTCAATTAGTTTATCTCTTTATTTGCTCATAGTCATTGATTCCATGGGTTTTTCTAGTAGGTCATAAACTTTAGCTATTCTATTATATCTATTCTGTATTTTTCTGTTTTTATTACTCATACTGACCTCTTTTTACTTATCCCTTTATTACTTCTAACTAAATTTATCTGTAATGTTAATTTGAAATTTTAAAAAATCGACATTTATGGGGTGGCGATTTTATTGAAGCAATTGATAGAGTCCGTATAATTGTGTAAAAGTGAAAGGGCCAAATGACAGCCTTCTAAGGTACAATGTTTTTACCGAAAACATACCAAGGAGGAAATCAAATGAC
>JAAYIA010000090.1 GCA_012735145.1 Clostridiales bacterium
CTACCATATTGAAACTGAGATTGTAGGTACAAAGGGCACCCTTCGCATTTCACCTGTACCAGAAAAAAACTTAACTAGAATATATGGCCAAGATGGTGTACTGACAGAATGTGTTGGTTCGTTTCCAGAAAGATTTGAAGAAGCTTATTTGCTCGAAATGGAAGAGTTTGTTAACTGTGCCTTACAAGGTAAACAGCCTAATGTTGGGGTAAATGATGGGACACGTGCCACAGTCTTAGCGTATGCAACAACAGAAGCATGGAAGACAGGCAAAGCTGTCAAAATATAAAAAGGAGAAAAGCATGGAAGATAGGATTCGGTTAACACTAGCACAGGCACTTGTGCGTTTTCTTGATCAACAATATGTAGAAAAAGATGGTGTCGAAACAAAATTTGTAGAGGGAATCTTCGGCATATTTGGCCATGGAAATGTAGTCGGAATCGGAGAAGCTTTAGATTATACAGAAAATACATTAAAATTTTATCAAGGTAAAAATGAACAAGGTATGGGTCTAGCGGCAATAGCTCATGCAAAGCAAAATGACCGTTTAAGAATAATACCCTGTGCTTCATCTATAGGGCCAGGCGCCACGAATATGGTAACTGCCGCGGCTTGTGCGACAGCGAATCGAATTCCTTTCCTAGCTTTAGCAGGGGACACTTTTGCAACAAGGCAACCAGATCCTGTATTACAACAGGCCGAGATATTTAGCAGTGTAGGCACGACCGTTAATGATTCCTTCCGAGCAGTGTGTCGTTATTTTGATCGTATCCAGCGTCCTGAACAGATTATGAGTGCAGCAATTCATGCTATGCGTGTTTTAACTGATCCTGCAGATACCGGAGCTGTTTGTCTAGCTTTGAGTCAAGATGTTCAAGGGGAAGCCTATGATTACCCAAGCTATTTTTTCCGCAAAAGAGTATGGCATATAGATCGCCGACCAATAACAGAATCTCAAACAGAACGTGCAGCCAAAATGATAAAAGCAAGCGAAAAACCTCTCTTAATTTTAGGAGGTGGTGTTCGTTATTCGAAAGCAGGACAAGCTTTTGCAGAATTTGCAGAAAAGCATCATATCCCTTTCGGTGAGACACAAGCAGGTAAGGGTACATTGTCCTGGGATCATCCTCTCAATCTAGGCGGTATTGGAGTGACTGGAACACAGGCAGCAAATCAAGTGGCCCATGAGGCGGATTTGGTTATAGGAGTAGGAACCCGTTTCTCGGATTTCACAACAAGCTCAAAATGGTTATTCCAAAATAAGAATGTAAAATTCCTGAATATAAATGTCGCTCCTTTTGATGCTTTTAAGATGGATGGCGAAGGTATTTTAGCGGATGCCCGTGAAGCACTAATCGCCATAGATACCGCTTTAGGCGATTGGGAAAGTCAAGTAGACCTTTCCGTTATCGCAGATAAAAAAGCGAAATGGAACAATATTGTAGAAGAACTTTATAATGCTGAGAGTAAAATCGGAGGTTTCAGTCAAACCCGTGCTGTTGGCATCATCAATAAACATTGCCGAAAAGAAGATGTCGTGGTTTGTGCTGCAGGTAGCTTACCAGGAGACTTACAAAGACTCTGGCGCCCAGGAGATGCTCATTCCTATCATGTAGAATATGGGTATTCGAATATGGGTTATGACTTATGTGGAGCGGTAGGGGTTAAGATGGCTCAACCAGAATCCGAAGTCTATGCGATGATAGGAGATGGTGGGTATTTGATGTTGAATTCCGAAGTACATACGGCGGTACAAGAAGGTCTAAAAGTCAACTTTATGTTATTTGATAATAATGGCTGGGGCTGTATTGAGGATTTACAAAACGAACATGCTCAAGAGACCTATGGAACCTATTTTAGTTGCCGCAATCAGGTGACGGGTGAATTAGATGGCAAAGCAGTTCCAGTAGACTTTGCGATGAATGCACGCTCTTTAGGTTGCCAAGCTTACACATGCCGAACACCAGAGGAATTGGAAGCAGCCTTATTAGATTCAGAACAGTACACGGATGTACCAGTATTATTTGATATTAAAGTAGATCATGGCAGCATGAGTCAAGGCTATGATTCTTGGTGGAATGTAGGAGTGGCTGAAGTATCTGAGAATCCAGATATAAAAGCGGCCTATGAGGATTTGAGAAATCATATTGATGAAGCAAGAGATTATTAAGAAAA
>JAAYIA010000012.1 GCA_012735145.1 Clostridiales bacterium
TCCTCTCAGCCTGTCTCACAAGCTCCCCATTTTTAAGTTCCTGTTCATTTTACATCCGTGTTGGCAGTAATACAAGGATTATTTGAACAGTTACAAAATTAGCATAATTCGCTCAAAATACAATTAAACCAACTTATATATCGAATTAAGCAATTTCATTGGAAGTTTCCAATGCTTTTTCTGCTTTAGTTTTAAGCCAATTTGGATGTAATTCTGCGATAAGAATGGCTGCAAACATAAGAACAAATCCAATTGCTTTGTTTATTGTCAAAGTTTCTGCAAAAAATACCATTCCGAATACAATTCCGAAAATGTTTTCAAAACTTAATATGATAGAAACACTTGTCGGGGATTCTGTTTTTTGTGAAATTGTCTGAAACAAGAAGCAAAGTCCTGAGCAAACGATACCCAGATATAGAACCCCAAAAACAACTGTCCCATTAACCTGACCTATAGAGAGATCTTCCTGTGTCAAAGTAAAAATCCACGCAAGTACAGCAGAAACAATAAATTGAAGCATTGTTATAATTCCCGGGTCCTTTCCTTTGCCCCATTTAGCAATCGCAACAATTTGAGTAGCCCAGAAAAGCGAGCTTACTATTGATATAGTATCTCCAAAGCTTATGCTTAACGATCCGGCAACGGAAACAAAGATAATACCAATCGCACACGTTACAGCCGCTACAATGTGATATAGCTTTGGTCTTTCTTTTAAAACTGCCCATCCAATAAATGGTACAAATATGCAGTATGCTGAAGAGAGAAAATGACTCTTTCCTGGCATCTCAAGCATTACACCGATTGTCTGTGAGAAATAAGCACAAAACAGACATATTCCTATGAAAATTCCCGACTTTATGTACTCCTTGTCAATTAACTTAAGTTTCTTTCTATAAATCACCGCCAGAACAATACTAGCAATGGTGAAACGTGTTGCGAGCAGCATTCCAGGTGGAATAAAATCGGTTGAACCCTTAACAGCAACTATTGAGCTTGCCCATGCCACCGAAACAAACAGTAGCAACAATTTGCCCTTAAGACTACCACTCTTTTGCATACAATAACTCCTCTCATATAACATAAAAATTTAACCTTGCATAAATTGTTAGTAACTATATTATTATTTTGTTATAAGCTTTAAGAAAACTCATTTTCTATTACAATTCTTCCTTCGCACGTTCATTATTATATCGAACAATAGGTTGTAATCTTTCCTTCAACCATATGTTTTTTTAAAAAATCTATATTTATTTCTTTCTATCTATTGTTAACATACAAAAAAAGAAAGCCTATTAAATGAAGCTTTTCAGCAAGCAGCATTAGTGTGGCATTAAAGTAATTCTATACTCTTTTCCTTATACGCTTGTCGTTTAAAGTTGCCGGTGGTCTTTGTTGATAACTTGTTTATTCATTTTATAACCATTTATATTCCGAAGGAATCTAGTAATACATACCTTAAGCAGTCCATCAGCTCCGTCGTATTCTATCTTATGTTCTAAATCTATTGCGAAATAGACACCCTTCATAAATAGCTGAATCCGGTGGCCCTAAAACCTTATCTTTTTCATCGCCAAAAACAGATAACTTTGCGACAAAAAAACCTTTTCATCTTCTTGTAAAGGAGCCTCATCTCTATTATCAACTTCTAATAGTGTGTTCAGGTATTCTAAATTTATCATATCAATTTTCTCGTTTGATTTTCTGAAAATCTTCGTCTCTCTCTAAATACTCCTGGAGGTAGCTTTTAACTGTGTTTTATTTTTTAAATTAACATCTCCATTCTCTTCAGATGTCTTCAACACAAATGTTAACTCGTTTTCGTCAATTTCATATAGCTCAAATAGTTGGCGTAAGCCCATCATTTTTGTTCTTGTACTTGTATTCGTATTAACAAAAATACCATCATATATTTTTTTATATTTTGGTTTACTTCGATGATTGTCAAAGTAATATTGCATACCATTTTCAGTTTTATTTACTTGATGAATCAGAACTTGAGGATTGTCCTCAATAATAAGCTCAATCATTCCCAAATACATTTCCTGCCAATTTTTAACACTTGTATAAGCTCCTAGATACTCATATCCATTAATTAATTTACCAGTTAAAGAATAATCGTCTGCCAAAGAAACTTTTTCTTCGATATACTTCTCAGGTCGAAAATCTGTAACAACCATTGGCCAAATTTCTCTCGCTTGGTTTAGCATATCTTTATTTCGATCTTCTATTTCAACCGAAGTCCATTTATTATATGCATAAGGCTGTTCTTTTTTACATATTGCAATTCAATTTCATTAACTCTTATAGGATTCAACAACTCTTATAGGATTCAACCTCTCCTGGTAGAAAGATTGAATTAAATGTATAGCTAAGACTGTTCCTTTAGTATCATTGTATTCTCGTGTTTTTATAAACTGAATGTGGGCTGTAGATGGATAACATTTGAATGAAGATACTAAAATTTTTTCATCAGTTTTTTCGTTCTTAGTAATATAATCTATTGCCAAATTTAGAGTTGATTTTATTGGATGTGTTTTTGTAATTGCCATACTAATCACCAGAACTTTCTTTTGATTTATTAAGAAGAAGGGAATGTATATCCCATATTTCTTTTACAATTTTTCTATTTTTTCTCTCATATAATCAATTTCATTTTTGTAAATAACACCTGTCGTATTAGTTACTTTTACAATCTTCTTTATGTTATTTTTTGCATTTGAAAGTAGCCATTGAAGATGTCTAAATAAATTAATCCTCATAATATGTAAGCAAAAAGACCGTAACTTTAAACTACGGTCTTATTTTTGGTTCTATAAAAAATGCACTTATCTCCATTTCCCGTTACAATTAAAGCACGACCAATAATAGAAAGGGTGAAGATAAGTGCAAAACTATTATAACGAAAATCTACTGAATTTAAAAGGTGTTACCATTGAGGACTGTGTACAAACCCAGTGGGCAATCGAAGTCTCACTCAATGCCATACAAGAGATCCCTTGTTGCCCTATTTGCCAATCGCAGAAAACAGCCATACACGACTATCGTACGCAGAAAATACAACATTTTCTCCTCGGTCCGAAACTTCTCATTCTCACATTGAAAAAAAGACGATTTGTATGTAAATGCTGTCAAAAAAGATTTACTGAAACCTATGACTTTGTGGGGCGCTATCAGCGTAGAACCAAAGAAAATATTCAGTGTATTCTTCATGCCTTAAAAGGCATCTGTGCCGTCAAAAGCATTGCAAAACAATACCAAATCAGCGGTTTCACGGTCCAACGTATCTTTTCGCATCTACAACCCGTTCCAGAGAGACTTCCCATTACTCTTTGTATCGACGAGTTCAAAGGAAATGCAGGTCATGAAAAGTACCAATGTATTCTTGTCGACGGTGTGAAAAAGAACATCTACGATATTCTTCCTTCTCGAAACAAAGAAGATCTTCACTCCTATTTCTCACGCTTTTCCAAAGAAGAAAAAGCACGGGTACGCTATGTAGTCATGGACATGTGCCAAAACTTCGCAAACATTGCAAGAACGCACTTTCCCAATGCACGCATCGTTGCAGATAAGTTTCATTTTGCGAGACAATGTTTTTGGGCATTAGAAAACACACGAAAAAGAGTGCAAAATACACTTCCTGAAAAAGAGCGACTGTACTTTAAACGAAGTAAATCGATTCTTAGAAAACACGAAAGAAAACTCGATGAAGACCAAAAAGCAAAGCTTTCTGTCATGAAAGCACAAAGCCCAGACATTTGTGATGCCCATATTTTGAAAGAACAGTATGTCTTATTCTTAGATGCAAAAACAAGGAAAGAAGCAGAAGAAAAAACTGGAGTATTGGCTTCTTCTCGCAGAAACCTCTGGATTAAAGGAGTTTCATGAATGTATTCATGCCCATAAGAATTGGAAAGAAGAGATATTACGTCACTTTGAAACTGGACTGACCAACGGTAGAACAGAAGGTTTCAATAACTTGATTAAGGTCATTAAAAGAATCTCTTTTGGGATTCCTAACTTCATGAATGTACGAAGAAGAATATTGTTTTGTAGTGCGATAGGAAGATAGAAAAATGAATATAAATAAAAAGGGATAGGAGATGTTTAGTCTCCTACCCCAACATTTGACACAGAACCTAAAAAGTCCTCTTTTGGGGAAATCTTGTTTTATTAAATTGTTATCTAGGAATCCTACTTATCTTTTCGTTCATATCAAATATTTTCATACCCCTGTCGTAATATTTATTTGATCCCCTTGTTCAAGTTTATGGATATTCAAAAATGATTGTTCCCCATTATATCCACCTCTATGACCAGCTATTACACTTAGTATATTTTTTTCATCTGTTGGATAATCAGTACTTTCTACTATACCAACACCTTCCCTTAGTTCTTTTTTACTTGTTCCTGAAAATATTGGCAGTGTAACACCTAACTTATTTATTTCAATGTAGCCTATAGCATTGGAGATGATGATTTCATCATCTCCATCAACTTCTCTATGCTGTGTTTTGTCATTTAGATTCTCCACTAAAACTTTGTTCTCTTGCTTATTAGTATTAGAAATATTAACTTTTTTGTTGTCTTGGAGAACATCTAACTTTGCATTTTTGATAAAAGTAACTTTATCTCTTTCAATTTCATTTTTTCTATCTTCTACTCTTATACTAGAATAAGCAAAATAACTTATAGAGAGAATAACAAGCAGAATACCCGCTACTTGTAAAAAGTTTAGTTTTTTAAGACCTTTCTTTTCTCTCATTTTTTCTTTTCCAGTTTCCAAGTAAAATTAAGCCTAAACCTGAAATCCCTAATATTATGCTGTATAAGAATGGATCTTGCGTATCTCCAGTATTTGGTAGATTTCTATCTGGAGTATCTGTTTTTGGTTTTTCTGGTTTTGTAGGAACCTCTTTTAGCTTGTTCACCATAGTAAGTTCAGCAGGTTTTCCATTGTTGCCATTTTTTTCTTGAAAATCCCATCTATGGCTTTCACCGCCGGTAATATTTACAGTATCTGCAATTATGCAACCATCAACATTCTGCCCAACTTCAACAGTATTTCCTACCGCTAAAATACTACCTTGAAATCTTGCTCGGTTTATATTTATAACTTGATTAGAAGCTCTATTTTTAAAATTCCATAGAACTACTGCATCGCTAAAATCTTCTGTTTCATGATTCGATCTGTCCGTTCCATCTGTATATTGCAATTTGATTTCAGCACCTATATTTATAGTTTGAGCATTTTTGGTATCTACATTTACAATTATATTAGAACCATTTTTATCAATACCTTTTATGATAATTGGTCTATCTTTTTCTATCTCTTCTTTAGTTAAATCTAAATAAATTGTACTCCCTGATCCTAAATTTTCATCTTTTATAGAAAATTTTTGTTCACTTGAATCAACATCATAACCTTCTATGGTTGTAACTTCTTTAAAATAATAATTTCCTTTTTCTAAATCTGTAACTGTAATTTTACCATTTTTAGTTTTTAGTCCTTATTTAATAGGCGAATTATTGCCCTCTTCATATAAATCAAATACTACATCATCAAGTAATTTACCATCTTCATCAGTTTTAGTTAAAATTACTGTCCCCGATGCAGTTGTCTTTACCTTGCTAACATCAAAGTATCTGTTGTTTTCATCATCAAAATTCTTTTCAACACTTGGTGTTTGTGGGTGTGTCGCTATTTCATCAGATGAGTTTTTTAATTTTTTAAATTCTTCAGCAAAGTTTATGTATTGGTTCCCATTTTTATCCTGAAAAATTTCGTCTTTATTTAGATGATCTAACTTATTACCATTCGCAGCGACTTTATTGCCATTATCTACCAATGTCAACTGCACATTCTCTCCGAAAACGGCTTTATTTTTTCTGTTTCCATAAGAATTTACAAACGAGTTACTCTGAATAAATTTTGCATTTTGTATATATGAAATATCAAGTTTAAGTGTACCTTCTTTAATTATTGTACCAAAGTTGCTTTGTGCATCTAAATCTCCAACAGCTACATTTCCTGCTGTATGCGCCTTTAGCGTAGCTTTATTAGCAAATATATGGAAATGTTTAGCTATTCCTAAAAGACCGCTTCTAGTCACATCATCATCTATTTTCCCTCCATCTGGAGCATTAAATGATGCTGTTGCTTCTAAGGTAACATCTCCTGTTTGTTCTTCTGCATACGCAATACCACCACCTGTAACAGGTGTATTTAACAGCATAAGTAATACCATCATTACGCTTGCTAATTTCTTCTTCATTCTGCATCCTCCTTTTTATTTTTTACCATATTCAACTAAAGATGTTTTTATTTCTTTCAAACTACCATCTTGTATCTCCCAGGTTTTTATTTCTGTTGGCATTTTTTCTCCTTTCTTATATGTTCTTTTTATGTGGAATTTTAATCGATTAATGATTCTACTTTAACCCTTATATTTAAGGCGTTCTACTCTATATTAAAACTAATTGTAAGAATTTAATCATGGAATTTAATCATCAATTTTCGTTATAACTCTGATCTATCAGGTATTTAATCCTTTCAAGTTTCTCGGCTGACTTTAATGTTATTTCTAAGTCTCCTGTTCCCCAATGACCAATGTTACTAACATCCCTTACTAAGCCTGCTTTTTGTTCTTCTAAGTAATTATCTGGGTTAAGCCTCAAGTATAGTAGTATGCTTTTTTGTCTTACTTCTACACATACGATATTTCTAATCTTTTTAAATGCTGTATATAGCTTCAATTGATTTTCAGATACATCATCACCAAGAGATAATATATAGTCACGAATTGAATAATAGGTTTCTCTTAGCTCATTACTCGTTCCTTCTAATTGCTCAGCAAAGGTTTTATCTGCTACTTTTTTATAGATGTTCCTCCCTCATTACCTTCTACAATAGGCTTTACAATGGGAGTGTTTATTTGTTCAAATAGAATTAGGTCATTACCAAATTTTTTATATTTAATAAGTTTAATATTCTTCTGCATTTGATTTACTGCATGCTCATCAAATTTCGTAAAATCGTTGGCAATACATATTTTTAACCATTTTAAAATTTAGCTAGTAAAAATAATAATTATAAACTATATCACTTATTATTACAAGTCAAAATAAGTCAAGATAGTGTAAACTTCTTGTGGAATATAAAAGCGATAATCTCGTATAATTAAATTTGTATAGAATTTAGAATAGAGACTATCGCATGAATATCTTAACACAAAGACTTAAAAACATAAATGATTTTACTCAGCCTATACTAGATCCTACTGACCCGTTTAATTATGCAAAATTAGTACAAGATATGAATTTGTTTTCTGATAACTTTTGTAGACAACTGCTAAAAGAAACTTTAGAAAAATATGATTATGAGTTTATAAATACTCCTAATAGAACTGATAAATACTATGTTAAGAATACACGTAATAGAACTATAATTACTATTAATGGACCTGTAACCTATAGAAGAACCGAATATCGTTGTAGATCAACAGGCACTTATTATTGTCCTGCAGATATTAAAGCAGGATTATTTCCTAGACAAACAATACATAACTTTTTAAAAAGAGTTAAATCTATTGAAACTCCAGTATCACCCTCTAAAGATACACCAGAAACACTATATGTCATGGCTGATGTAAAGTTTATACCAATACAAAAACGAAAAATGCAACGATATCTTTATCGTTGCATTTTGGATATTTACTATATTTTTGTAATAAAATTCTAAACCACTCGGGACTTATTCCCACTCTATCGTACTTACGGGTTTATCTGAGATATCCCACAGCACTCTATTGACTCCCGGTACGTTTGCAATGATTTTATCTCTCATAGTCTTAAGCAGATCCCATGGGAGTTCGGTTGCTTCTGCTGTGACTGCGTCGACTGTATCAACTGCTCTGATAATCACAGGCCATCCCATGTAGCGCTTGCCTTCTTTAACGCCTGTTGACTTGAAGTCCGGAACTACGCAGAAGTACTGCCATGGAGTTTTCTCCATCTTCCCAATTTCTTCTCTGACTATGGCATCGGCTTCTCTTAGAGCCTCCAGTCTGTCTCTGGTGATTGCTCCTGTACATCTTACGCCCAGACCCGGTCCAGGGAACGGCTGCCTGTACACCATTGTATCAGGAAGTCCGAGCTCTTTACCGACAGCTCTTACCTCATCCTTATATAGAAGTCTAACAGGCTCGACGAGTTCAAACTGCAAGTCCTCAGGTAGGCCTCCCACGTTATGATGTGCCTTGACTCCGCCGGATTCTGTAATATCCGGATATATTGTTCCTTGTGCAAGGAATTCTATACCTTCAAGTTTGCTCGCCTCCTCTGCAAAGACTTCAATAAACTCATTGCCGATTATCTTTCTCTTGGTTTCCGGATCGGCAACGCCTTCGAGCTTATCGAGGAATCTGTCGGTCGCATCAACATAGATTAAGTTTGCATGAAGCTCTTCTTTGAATATTTTAACTACCATCTCCGGCTCGCCCTTGCGCATAAGTCCATTATTGACGTGCACGCATACGAGCTGACTTCCGATTGCTTTGAGAAGGAGTGCGGCAACAACCGAAGAATCAACTCCACCTGACAACGCCAGAAGCACCTTCTTTTCTCCTACCTGCTCTTTGACCATCTCAACCTGCTCATCGATAAATTTCTTCGCAAGTTCATGGTCTGTAATTCTTTCCATCGTATCCGGTCTAATATCTGCCACCTTAATACCTCCTATGTTATTTACTTGTTTCCTGTTGTGCTGATTTCCTTAGGAATTACGTCGTGAGCTCCACCCTCGACAATGCTTACAGCCGAAACAAGTGTCAGCTTGGCATTTTTGTGCAGATCCGGAATAGTCAAAACTCCGCAATTACACATTGTAGACTTTACCTTGTTAAGCGACCTCAATACGTTGTCGTGAAGTGTTCCTGCATAAGGAACGTAGGAATCTACACCCTCTTCAAATTTCATTTTGCCATCACCACCGAGGTCATATCTCTGCCAGTTACGAGCTCTTGCCGAACCTTCTCCCCAGTACTCTTTGACATAGTTACCGTTGACCATCAGTTTTGCAGACGGAGATTCGTCAAAGCGTGCAAAGTATCTGCCCAGCATAACAAAGTCAGCCCCCATAGCAAGCGCCAAGGTTATGTGATAATCGTATACTATTCCGCCATCTGAACAAATTGGAATATAGGTGCCTGTCTTCTTGAAATATTCATCTCTTGCCTGTGCTACTTCAATAATAGATGAAGCTTGACCTCTTCCAATACCCTTCTGCTCTCTTGTGATACAGATAGATCCTCCTCCGATTCCAACCTTGATAAAGTCGGCTCCGCACTCTGCAAGGAAATTGAATCCGTCTGCATCGACTACATTTCCTGCACCTACTTTAACCTTATTACCATAAGTATCTCTTATCCACTTCAGAGTAATAGCCTGCCATTCAGAATATCCCTCGGAGGAGTCTATTGTCATAATATCGACACCGGCATCTACAAGAGCCGGTACTCTTTCCTTGAAGTCTCTGGTATTTATTCCGGCTCCTACGACATATCTTTTGCCTGCATCAAGGAGTTCATTAGGATTCTCCTTGTGAGAATCGTAGTCTTTACGGAATACAAAGGCTTTAAGCCTCTGATTATCATCTATAACAGGAAGCTGGTTGACCTTGTTATCCCAAATTATATCGTTTGCCTCAGAAAGCGTAATGCCGTCTTTACCATATATCAACTTGTCGAAAGGTGTCATAAACTCACTTATCGGGGTATCTACATCCATTCTTGAAACTCTGTAATCTCTGCTTGTAACTATTCCGACAAGTTTTCCATCCGATGTGCCGTCCTCTGTAATCGAAACAGTTGAATGACCTTTCTCTGCTTTAAGGTCTATAACATCCTGCAAGGTCTGGTCCGGTCTGAGATTTGAGTCGCTTGGAACAAAGCCTGCTTTGTGGCTCTTTGCTTTCTTAACCATTGCTGCCTGGCTTTCAATTGATTGTGAGCCAAAAATAAAGGAGATTCCTCCTTCCTTCGCAAGCGCAACTGCCATGTTATTATCTGAAACAGCCTGCATAACTGCAGATGTCAGTGGAATATTCATTGAAATTTCAGGTTCTTCACCTTTTTGAAATCTTACTACAGGTGTCTTCAGAGAGACATTCTCCGGTATTGCGTCTGCTCCCGAATAACCCGGAATTATTAAATACTCGTTAAATGTTCTTGAAGGTTCTTTGAGAACTGTTGCCATTACGTACACCTCCTTGTGTTTTGCATAAGAAAATACATTTTTACAGACTATAGCACAAACCCTTTTCTAATTAAAGAGTTTTTGGAGAAGTTAGTTATATCTAATTTTATAAATTTTAAGTTTTATGTCGGATTACCTCCATAATTCGTGCTTTTGTGTGTAAATACTATTTGAATATAGCTTTTCGTGTTCTAAAGTTAGACAGGTTAAACACTTTGAATTTACAAGAATAATATCCATGATTAGGGAGATTCGAAGCTTCCTTCTCACATTCTGATACTATCACATAGATCATCGATGTTAAATAAATTATATTCTCCGAGGACAAGATTTCTATAACCCTCTTAATATAATTTTTCCAATAAAATACTCCTACGGACGACTGTGTCACCTCCGTAGGAGTTATAGATTTTATTTATATTCTGCTATTCTGCGCTTTATACAGGGCTGTGCTTACTTACATCATTCCCATTCCGCCGCCCTGCGGCATTACAGGAGGCTCGTCTGTCTTAATCTCGACTATTCCTGCCTCTGTCGTCAGAAGCATGCCTGCTACCGAACCGGCATTCTGAAGTGCGGATCTTGTAACTTTTACAGGGTCTACAATTCCGGCTTCAATCATATCTTCATACTTCTCATTTATAACATTGAATCCGATGTTGCCTTTTTCGCCCTTAACAGCCTCAACGACTACACTTCCTTCAAATCCTGCATTGGAAGCGATTTGTCTTGCAGGTTCCTCAAGTGCTCTTTCAACTATCTTAGCTCCTGTTTTGACATCGCCTTCCTGCTTATCAGCATAATCCTTGACTGCTTCGATGGCTCTCAAGAATGATACTCCGCCACCTGCTACAATTCCTTCTTCAACAGCTGCCCTAGTCGCATTAAGGGCATCCTCGAGTCTCAGCTTCTTCTCTTTGAGCTCTGTTTCTGTTGCTGCGCCTGCATTGATGACGGCAACTCCGCCTGACAGCTTTGCAAGTCTTTCTTGAAGTTTTTCCCTATCGAATTCGGAACTTGTATCCTCTACTGCCATTTTAATCTGTGCAACTCTTGCTTCGATGTCTTCCTTGGAACCTGCACCGTTTACAATAACAGTATCGTCCTTGTTGACTTTAACAGTTTCTGCCTGTCCAAGCATATCCATTGTAGCTTCCTTGAGTTCGTATCCGAGCTCTTCAGAAATAACAATTCCACCTGTTAGTGCAGCTATATCCTCCATCATTGCTTTGCGTCTGTCCCCAAATCCCGGAGCTTTAACTGCAACAACATCGAGAGTTCCTCTAAGCTTGTTGAGAACAAGGGTAGCGAGGGCTTCACCTTCAACGTCCTCTGCAACGATGAGCAGACTTCTTCCTGCTTTCATAATTTCTTCAAGCAAAGGAACGATTTCCTGAATATTGTTAATTTTCTTATCTGTAAGAAGAATAAGTGGCTTGCTCATTACAGCTTCCATCTTCTCGTTATTTGCCATATATGGTGAGAGGTATCCTCTGTCAAATTGCATTCCCTCAACGATATCCAGTGTTGTTCCCAAAGTCTTAGATTCTTCAACTGTGATGACTCCGTCTTTGCCTACCTTATCCATAGCTTCTGCAATAAGGTCTCCGATTTCTGCATCGTTTGCCGATACCGAAGCTACCTGTGCGATAGAAGCTTTGTCATCAACCTGTGTTGCAACACTCTTAAGGTATTCAACAGCTGCATCAACCGCACCACTGATTCCCTTCTTGAGGATCATAGGGTTAGCTCCTGCTGTTACGTTCTTGAATCCATTTCTGATTATTGCCTGTGCCAGAATGGTAGCCGTTGTCGTTCCATCGCCGGCGACATCGTTTGTCTTGGTTGCAACTTCTTTCACCAGCTGGGCTCCCATGTTCTCAACTTGCTCTTCAAAATCAATTTCCTTTGCAATTGTAACACCGTCATTGGTAATTAATGGAGAGCCATAAGTTCTCTCAATAAGTACATTTCTTCCCTTGGGTCCAAGTGTAATCTTGACAGTATCTGCAAGCTTATCCACTCCGTCGAGAATTTTTCTTCTTGAATCTTCACCATAATACAGTTCCTTAGCCATTATCTATTCCTCCTTATGTATATCCGTAACTATGCTATTGTTGCGAGGATGTCTTTCTGATTGATTATTGTATATTCAACGCCCTTATATTTGAGCTCATTGCCACCGTATCTGCTGAACACAACAACGTCTCCTACTTTAAGTTCCATAGGCTCGTCCTTAGTCCCCGGACCGACTGCCAAAACCTCAGCTTGCTGTGGCTTCTCCTTGGCACTTCCCGAAAGCAAAAGACCTGCCTCGGTCTTCTCCTCAGCTTCCATCTTTTTAATAACAACTCTTGCTCCAAGCGGTTTAATTCCAATACTCATATTCTTCCTCCTTATTCACTATTGTTAGCACTCGATATTTGAGAGTGCCAAATCATCATTCATATTGTACTCATGCTCTTGTGATATGTCAACATCGTAATGTGAAGAAATCATCATTTTCTGTCACGGTAATAATAGAATAGATATTGCTGAGCATACCCTGCGTATGCCCCGAATTTGCGGGCAGCAAATTCACTCATTCCCTTGATATTGTTCTCATCAAAACTGTACATATCTTTCATTATCTGCTTTACCCATGTATCTATTGGAAAAGCTTCTACTGAATGCAGTCCAAACAACATTATGCAATTTGCAACTTTTGGTCCGACTCCCGGATATGCTATGACCTCCTCATAATTGTTTGGGCATCCCTCGTTCATATATTTCTCTGTAGCCGCCACTATATATTTGCTACGATATCCCAATTTCAAATCCATCAGCTCCTGTACCGATGCTGTACTCATTCTCTCAACGCTTGGGAAGGCAAACCTCTCTTCTCCGAATACATCTCCCAAGCTTTCTCCGTACTTTCTACAAATTGATTCAATACATTTCTTAATTCTTGGAATATTGTTGTTCTGAGAGACAATGAAAGATATAAGAGTTTCGAATTTATCTTGATTGAGAATTCTGATTCCTCTTCCGTACTCGACAGCATCGCTTATTTGAGGTTCATTGTTTATAAGGCTGTCTTTTATTATCGAATAGTTAGTATTAAGATCAAAGTAGTCAGCCCAGAAACTCTCGCCTCCACCTGTTACTTCAAGAGTCAGATTGCATACTTCAGTATCTGCTTCTTCTCCTATACCAATTACTTCAGTAAAGTCTAATCTGTCTTGAACTTTATCTACCCTTGCCTTCACTGCATAACTGCCTGCCACCCCAATATAACTTTTACCGTCTTTCGAAGGGTTCCATCTGAAACATTGCCCACATTCGAAAATGTGAGCAAGATTAAAATCTTTAATATTCTCAAATACTATAGTTTGTGTTCTCATCAATGTAACATCCTCTTGTGCAACTCTTCTTCGTCCTCTGCAAAATCTTTTATTCTTACATTCACGCTATCCAATTTAAAAGATGTCATTTTCACTATGGCATTGTACACATCCTGCTGAAGCTCGAGACATTTTTCGATTGTGTCCGAACCTTTGATTGCCCTTACATCAATTGTCATAGATAAGTTAGTCGTGTTTCCGCTTCCAAGTCTGTCGACTATTATAAGGTAGTCGGAATATTTCTCTGCGCATATTGCTATTATATCTCTAAGAACCTGTTCACTTATTCTGAATGTGCCGAAATAGCTGAATCTTGGTCTTACTACTGTTCTGTCGTCAGGGCCCTCATCGATATTTGTTGTGCCCCCTACCGCAGTTCCCATCGCAAAGTCTCTTATGTGTTTGAGTGGATTCATAAAATAACCGGCAAAATCCCTCCTAAGCTGTGCAACCGGTGCAGGAATAACATGCTCTCCCTGCTTCATTCGCCTGTTGCTTGCCATATCACGTTCTTTTTTCGTGGTGATATCCTCTATATACACTCTCTCATCCGGTATATGCAAATTAAGTGCCGATACTATCCAATCTACCATTCTATCCGATGTACCGATTATCATAAGAGTGTCCGGTTTGTGCTTGTCTAATGCCTCGATTACTTCATCTCTTTGTTCAGCATAATAAAACAAAGCTGTCTTAATAGCGCCAGCTTTGGTTGCGCATTTCTTTGCAGACGAACCGGCAACGATCTGTCCCTTATATATAAGAAGACCGTCGTCTATAATTGCATCTATATTTCGTTTTTGTGCAAGAGCCGTTGCTTGAAAACTTTTTCCTGTGCCGCTCTTACCGGTAAATGATACTATATTCATAGATTGTAATGTGTTTACAAAGCAAAAAACTAATGTTATACTACGAACGTATATTAGATATTTGTAAGGAGGATTTACTATGGCTTATACAATTACAGATGACTGCATCAGCTGTGGAGTTTGCAAAGAGAATTGCCCTGTAGACGCAATTACAGAAGGCTCTCCATATGTTATCGATCCTGATGCTTGTATTGATTGCGGTGCATGTGCAACTAATTGTCCTGTAGACGCACCTATTCCGGAATAGTCACATAACGCACTTGTCAAACATTCAGAAAGTCCCGTAGCTTAGGCTGCGGGACTTTTTATTACTTATTGCTATTAACATTTTCTTCCTTTTTATTTTCTTTGTTCTTAATTAGGAAGGAAAGCGTGTGTAAACTGTCGGATAGATGAACCGACTCAATGGCCACATTTTCGGGCACTGTAAGATCAATAGGTGCGAAGTTCCAGATACCCTTCACTCCTCCCGCAACCAGCCTATCTGCAACATCTTGTGCATTTTCCCTGTTTACACAGATAATACCGATATCTATGGAAGCTTCTTTGATATATTTCTCAAGTTCAGCATAATCCATAACTTCTACGTCGTTAATCCAGTTTCCTATTACTTTGGGATTAACATCAAAAAGTCCCATGATATTAAAACCTATTTTATAATAATAGGTATAGTTAGTTATTGCCTGTCCGAGATTTCCGACACCAACAACGACAGTCTTGTATTCCCTATCGAGGCCTAAAATTCTGTTGATTTCTTTATAAAGCTTATCAACTTCATACCCGTATCCCTGCTGTCCGAACTCTCCGAAAGTATTCAGGTCTTGTCTTATCTGCGAGGCGGTGTATCCAATCAATTCACTAAGTTCGTTGGATGATACCTTCTTAATACCTTTGGTTTGTAGGATACCAAGATATCTTCTGTATCTTGGCAGTCTTCTAATAATTGCATTTGATACTTTAAAGTTTTTAACCATTTCTGCTTTTCTTCCTACTTGCAAACTGAACTACTTGTTTTCTTCGATATACTTTACAATATCGCCTACAAGAGTAAAGTCCTCTGCAATATCATCAGGAATCTCCATTCCGTATTCTTCTTCTATTCCGAGAATAATTTCAACGGCATCCAAAGAATCTGCTTCAAGATCCCTCATTATATCCGTTTCCATCGTTATCAATGATCCGTCTACATCCAGCTGATCAACGATTAATTCTTTAACTTTTTCAAATATCATATCTGTTCTCCTTGTTTTTTATATATTTGAATTATAAAGTACTATCATTAACTAATCAAGATTTTATGTATTTTTTTTCACAATCTTATAGCTTTTAATTTCTCACGGTGTAATTTTAACACAAAATTTGTTTTTTTTTATAGAAGTTTTATATTAAAACTGTATAAAATATGTCGTATCAATTCTGAAGCTCCATCCATTCATCGTAAAGCCGGCCCACTTTTTCTTCGTAATCCGCCATAAGGTCTGCTTGCTCTTGAAGCCACTCATATCTATGTAGGTTCTCAATCTCACACATCGACGATTCTATATCGGCAATAACACCTTCCAGTTCGTGAATACTTGATTCTATATCCTCGCTTCGCCTACGTTTTCGCCTTAACTCTGCTTCAAGCTTCTTTTTTACTTCTCTTTCCTCTTCTGACGAGCGTACCATCTCGATTGTTTTGGAAAGCCCTGCTCCAATATTCTCTGATGAAGAAACAGAATCCTTTCTTTCTTCTTCAAGTTTTGACTTATCTAAATAATAATCAAAATCACCTTTGTATTCTACTAATCCTTCTTCTGTTAATTCAAGTATTCTATCGGGAATTTTGGTAAGTAAATATCTATCGTGTGACACAATAATGAGAGTTCCGTTAAACTCAAGTAAAGCCTCCTCCACTATTTCTTTGGACGGTATATCAAGGTGATTTGTCGGCTCGTCCAAAACAAGCGTATTCGAACCTGACAACATCAGTTTAAGAAGAGAGAGCTTTGCCTTCTCTCCTCCTGATAAAGAACCCACCAATTTGAATACATCATCTCCTTTAAATAGAAACCTCCCCAGAAGAGACCTCATTTCTGTGTCGGTATACAGATGATATGCGTTTTTCATTTCACCCAGAACGGTTTCTTTGTCATCAAGAAGCCTCTGGCCTTGGTCATAATAGCCAAAATTAACATTGTATCCTATTTTAAGATATCCGTTGTCAAGCTTTTCCTTACCTGTTATTACCTTAAGGAGTGTCGTCTTACCGATACCATTATCCCCTATTATGCAAACTCGCTCGCCTTTCCTTATATTGCACGATACATTTCTGAACAAAGTTCTTTCACCAAAACTTTTGACCATATTATCTGCTATAACAACCTCGGTACCGCTTTTGTAGTCGATATCGAAGGACAATTTCATTTTTTCTTGTTTGGTTATTGGCTTTGGAAGCAAATTGACGTGAGAAAGTTTCTTTTCCCTTGACTTTGCACGCTTAGCAAGATGTTCAGTGCCATGTTGCTTGAATCTCCTGATCATTTCTTCCTGTCTTGCTGTTTCTTTTTGCTGTTTTTCATATTCCTTGTGCATTGCCTCAAGTCGCTCAGCTTTTCGGATAACAAAGTCAGAATAATTTCCGGAATATTCTTCCAATATGCCAGCGTTCATGTCGTAAATTGAGGTAACGATCCTGTCAAGAAAGTATCTGTCGTGAGAAACAACGATTATTGTTCCTTTATACGATTTAAGAAAATTTTCCAGCCATGCTAGCATCTTGAGATCAAGGTGATTCGTCGGCTCATCCAAAATCATAATATCAGGCTGCTGAAGTAAAATGCATGAAAGCGCCAGTCTTGTTCTTTCTCCTCCGGAGAGCTTATCTGTCCTTTTTCCTAAATCGTCTTCTCCAAAACCCATATTTTCAAGTACAGATCGAAGCTCGCTTTTATATGTATAGCCGCCCTCCTTCTCAAATTCATCCATTAAAGCTGTATATTCTTCAAGGTCTTTATCGAAGCTTGGACTTGTGTGATCGGAGATCTTAACGCTAAGGCTTCTAATATCTTCTTCCATCTTATACAGATTATCAAAAGTCTTCTGTGCCTCTGTTTCTACAGTACCTCCCAAATCAAAATTATTATTTTGTTTTAGGTAGCCTACAGTGAGTCCGCTTTTTATATAGATATTTCCGGACGATTGTTCAATTTCTCCTGATATAATCTTAAGCAGTGTAGTCTTGCCCGCTCCATTGGGTCCAACAATACCTGCCCTGTCTCCTTTATTAACATTAAACGAGACATCATCCAAGATGATGTCAGTCCCATAAGTCTTATTGATATTTTTACCGGATATTACCAGCATATAATTTCAATCTCCTTATAAAGCTAAGGTAGTTTATAATGTTGATGCTCATTAAAATCTCAAGATATAGTACCAATTCTAATTAAAATCTCAAGATTTAATGGCAATACTATTTATAATCTAAAATATTCTATCTCTAATCCTAAAATTGCAACGCTGGATCTGCTTCGAGGTCAAACCCCGCCCTATCACCGTCCATATACGCATAATAAGCCGCTGTAGCTATCATTGCGCCATTGTCAGTACAAAGTATCGAGCTTGGTTTAAGTACCTCTATATCATGTTTTGCCGCTTTCAGAGCAATAAGCTCTCTGAGTCTTGTGTTGGAAGCAACTCCTCCAGCCATTACAAGCCTGTTCTGATTATATTTAACAGCAGCGGCAATAGCCTTATCTGCAACAACCTCTACTACGGCTTCCTGAAAACTTGCAGCTATATCAGAGACATTTATTTTTCTTCCTGATTGTCTTTCACTATTAAGATAATTCAGTGCTTGTGTTTTGAGACCTGAGAAACTGAAATCAAAACTATCAGGCTCGAGATACACTCTCTTGAATGCGACAGCTTCTTTGTTTCCTTCTCTTGCGGCCCTATCTATCTTAGGCCCTCCCGGATACCCAAGGCCTATAACTCTGGCTATTTTATCGAAGGCTTCTCCTGCTGCATCATCTCTTGTCTCTCCAAGTTTTTCACACATATTATATGCCGGAACATTGACTATATTTGTATGTCCACCCGATACAACCAATGCCATAAAGGGAGGCTCAAGATCGGGATGCTCAAGATAAGCAGCCGCTATATGCCCATGCATGTGATTAACTCCTACCAGGGGAATATCGCATGCGTAAGCAATGCTCTTTGCAGCAGCAACACCTATAATAAGTGCGCCCACGAGACCAGGCCCATATGTTACTCCGATAAGATCCACATCTTCAATATCCACATCAGCATCCTTGAGAGCCTTATCTATGGTACTATTGATATTCTCAAGATGTTTTCTCGATGCAATCTCAGGAACAACCCCGCCAAACTCCGTATGAATATCTATCTGTGAATTTATTGCATTACTAAGCAGCTGACGACCGTCAGCTGTTATTGCAGCAGCTGTTTCATCGCAGCTTGTTTCTATTCCCAGTGTAATAAATTTACCGTTTTTCATCTATATAATTTCTATCTCAATATTGTAATCTTCTGGGGACGACCCTATATGGTTGTCCTCCACATCAACTTCTACTTCTATTGCGTTAATTTCCTTATTCATTAAAAGAGCATCCTCTTTATTATCTCTATAATACTCTCTTCTCGTTCCAACTATTTCAAACCCGTGCTTTTTATACATACTTATAGCCGGTTCATTGCTTTTTCTCACCTCAAGTGTAACAATTCTGCAAGTTCTCTCTTTACAAAATTCAAGAAGATGAGTTAAAAGCGCATCTCCTATTCCTTGACCTCTATACTCATCAAGCACGGCTATATTATTAATCTGTGCTTCTCCGGCAAAAATCCATGCATCTGCATAGCCTACCTTATCACCTGCTTTATCCGCTACGATAACATATGCTTTTTCATTTTGGGTCACATCATAAGTAAGAGCTTTTGCACTCCAAGGAGTATTCGAACTTTCAACTTCTAATCGTGATATTGCCGGAATATCGCTTAGCTTCGCCTTGCGAATTTCAATTACCGCATCCATGTTTCAATCCTTTGTAGTTATAAATTTTTTATCCTTGAACTGAGTGTTCCTTCCCTAAGCCTTTGTTCTGCCTCTGTAAGTCTCATATAATCCGGTGTAAGATTATTGTAACTGACTTCCTCTCCGGCTTTAACTTTTATTGCTGCAAGCATGGCTATATTTTTTGCACTTTGATATCTAATATTTTCATCTGCAAGGATATAATTTCCCGGCTCTTTCTTCAATATCTCTTCGTAAGCATCTATTCCGTCACCTGTTAAGCATATCTTGTCTTTATATTCAGAAGATAATAACTTCGTCATTTCCTCTATCATGTATTGTCTGTCCTCATTCAGCTTTTTGAGAGGAAGTTTAGTTCCATTTTGCCATACTCCGGCATATATTTGATGCCTTCTGGCATTTATCATAGGAACTATCAACTCACATGATTTGTATCTCTCATCGCAGCTTATACCTGTGCTCATTGCTTCCAGCGAGGAAACTCCCACGCAAGGAATATTCAGCATTTGCCCAAGAGTTGCTGCCGTTGCAATTCCAATTCTTATTCCTGTGAAAGATCCGGGACCGATAGATACTGCTACATGACTTAAGTCTTTTTTTGATTTACCGGCATTTGACAATGCCTTATCTGACAAATCAATAATCTCTCTTAGGTGGCTCATCTCATTTGTTGATTCTGCACAGAAATATTTTCCATCACTATCTATGACAGCTGTCGATGCATGTTTTCCCGTTGTTTCAATTGCCAGTATCAACATTTTATCTACCTTTTACCTGCGTTCTATAGTTACAATACGTTCAGATTCTTTGTCGCCATATTCAAGTTTAATTATAATAGCATCATCAGGAAGTACATCTGCAACGATATCAGCCCATTCAATTATGCATACTCCATCGCCTTCGAGATATTCCTCTGCACCGATATCGAGGAGATCGTTTCCATCTCCAAGTTTATACACATCATAATGATACAAAGGCAGTCTTCCGCTTCTGTATTCTTTGACTATAGTAAAAGTAGGGCTATTTATATTCTCAGTAACACCAAGGCCTTTGGCTATATATCTCGTCAAAGCGGTCTTTCCTGTTCCCAAGTCTCCAAGAAGAGCAATGACATCGCCCGCCTCGATGTCTTTTGCAATCAAGAAGCCTAAAGCTCTTGTTTCTTCTTCGGATTTTATTCTGATAATTCTTTTTTTAAGCTTTTTCAACTGTCCGTCCTAAAATTTTTATTATATGTAAAAACTTGATTAACCTATAATATCCTCAGCTAAGCTTTCTTGTTTTCAGTAACAATATTCTTATGAAGGAATCCTGATATTCTTTTATATACTACAAATGTAATCAAAGAATTCACTCCCAATTTAATTAGATTGAACGGTAGAATAATTGTAGGTATCATTCCCCATACTACTTTTGTCGGAACGCCCATAAACAAAGGGGTTACAACAAGGTTCATTCCACACATAACCACAGTCCCAATTATAATCGAGGCCAGCAGAGATTCCATGGCTCTTTTTTTTGTCTTACGTTTTCCATACATCGCACCTATCAAGAGCACAACAATACCTGTTGCAATAAAGTGCATAAGGAAGCCATACAGTCCGTCTCCTCCGAGTATGAAGGCCTGTATAAAACACACGATAAACGTAACCAAAATACCGGGAATCGGTCCAAAGGCAAATGCCGTGATATATATAGGAACGTCTGCCGGATCGTACACCAAAAACGGTGCCGGTGGAAAAGGTATTCTTACAATGAGCAAAAGCACCACCGAAATGGCTGTCATCATTGCCAGCTTAGCTATCATAGCCGTACTGATTTTGTTTTGGTTCATAACATATTCCTCCTATTTTTAAATTAGATGGAATCTGTCAGGCAAGAAGAATGACCCTGACAAATGTCAAGGCCATACATTACAAACTACGTAATGTCTCGTTTCTTTCATCCGGACTATACCGTCGGTACCGGAATCTCACCGGTTCAACCTTAGCTCGTGGACTACACTTTCGTGATTACCACCGGTGTGGACTTTCACCACGCCCTGAAACAGATATTCGTTTTATTCGCAACAGATGGTATATATTGCACGAGCGTAGATGCGGGCCATCTTATAAAAAGATTCTATGCTCATCCTCTCGTCCGCCTGATGCATTGTATCCTCCTCGCCCGGGAACAGTGCCCCGAACGCTAGAGTATTGTCAATAAGCTTGGCATAAGTTCCTCCCGGTGAAACTTCAGGCTTAGTCTCTGTATCACCTGTTTCATCGATGTATGCCTTAAGCATTTTTTCGACCATAGGATTGCTAAGACTAAGGAAAACAGGACTTTCGTGCATCTTCTTAACGATACCAATCTTAGTATCCCTGATTGTTTCCTCAATTCCACTGTAAACATCTTTGTCTGTATTGGATACAGGGTATCTGATATTGACAGTAATAGTCGCTATGTCCTCACTAATATTAGCCATTCCAACGTTAAAAATCAATGGTCCGGAAGATTCATCGTAGAATTCGCATCCGATCTTCTCTCCGTTATAATTAAATCCGATATACTCATTATATGCGTGGATGAAATCATTAAGCTCATCGCTTCCGAATTCAATCCTGCCGAGTATCTCCATCATTATACTTATGGCATTAAGTCCGAGATCCGGATGTGCTCCGTGTGCAGCAAGACCTTCAGCTGTTATAACCAAAGAAGATCCCTGTTTCTTGGATGTAACATTATAGCCCGTTTCATCACAGTAAGCGTCAATTATATCTCTTATGTTAGAGTATTCCTCTTCTCTTCCGGAAACAACAGCCTTAGCAATTCTTGGAACGATATTTGGAGCTGTTCCTGATTCGAGCTTGGTAAGTCTCAATTCATCCTTACCTACCTTGCTGTTAAACTTCTGCGCCAAATCAAAGATAAGGATTCCCATTTCTCCGTTAACCAATGGGAAAGATCCGTCAGGGGTAAATCCCATTTCCGGCTGGCCCACTCTGTCAAGATAATAGTACATTCCGTCTTTTTCCGTTTCTTCATCAAGACCAAGAACCAGACGAATAGTTTTATTAGGAACTATTCCTTCTTCTTTTATCGCCTTCATTGCGTACAAGCATGCAATAAGAGGTCCCTTGTCGTCGGCTACTCCTCTACCGTACACATAGCCATCTTTCTCTATCATCGTAAATGGATCGTTTTTCCATCCCGTACCCTCAGGAACAACATCTACGTGAGCTGAAATGGCTAGAACTTCAGGCTCTTGGATTTCTTCAGAAGCTTTGAATTCAATATGTCCACCATAGTTGTCTATGTTGGCAACCTCAAATCCCATTTCTTCTCCCATTTGAAGAGTATACAAAAACGCTTCGTGTATATCCTTTCCAAAAGGCATTAGCTCGCCACCTTCTGTTTTTGACGGCTGTGACAGAACACTCTTCTTAGCAATTGATGCCGACAAAGACTTAAGCATGTCTTCTTTATAAGAGTCTAGTCTATCTAAATAACTCATTCTTATTCCCCTTCCGCTTCTTTAAGTTTTTCAATATCGCTTGCTTTTTCAGCTTTTTTTGTAATATATTCGGAAACTATCTTCCCATTCTTCAAGGTTGATAAATTCACTGGCTTTATCATATTGCCCCTATTATCGAAAGTGAACTCACCCGTAACGCATTTTATACTATCAAAAGCATAAAGAGCGTTTCTGACATCTTTTCCCTCTATAGAACCTGCATTGTGAATTGCATTTATAAGAAGTAAGTATGCATCATATCCAAGAGCAGCATGGTCGGTAGGAATATCTTCATTACCGTATTTGTTAGCATACTCGATTTGGAATTTTATTGTCTCTTCCGTCAGCCTATCTGTTGCCTCATTTTGACTCGAAAGAACCGATACATAAGGGAAAACTATCTTAATATTAGGATGCTTTTTCATCATTTTTACGAAATCATCCTTTCCCCAGTCTCGCGTTCCAAGAAATACGACATTTGTCATATTATTTTTTTCCACCATGGTAAACAGTTTGTCCATAGTTCCGGTGCTAAGAGGCGTATAGCAAACATTGGCATTTTCTTTTTTTATCGTCTTAAATGCTTTTTCAAGACCCTCATCCGTATCATTGATTTCTTCATTTGCACAAATAGCGGCAATTTTCTTGCCGGCAAGCTGTTTAATCTTATCTTCAAAGCCTTCTACAGCTGCCGTGGCAGTAGTATCGTTCTTACGTTGAATCACGGCAATTTTATTTGACCCCAGTTCTTCGTAGGCATATTCAGCAACACCTGCCCCTATTTGAGATCCGGTAAGGCAAGCACGAAAATAGTAACTACTGTTCTCCGTAATTAAAGGATTCATTGCCGATGGAGTAATAGCAGGAATTCCTGCCTTCTCAATATACTCAGATGCTACCAATGATGTAGCCTCTCCTGCACTTCCAATTATTGCAACCGGCTTGGCTTCAATAAGGCTTTGTACGGCTGTTTCGGAAGCAGAAACACTTGACTGTGTATCAACCTTGAGGAGCTTCACTTTATAGCCGTTAACATTGTTGTATATGCTATTGGCAAGTTCAATTCCCTTTATTTCTTGATTTCCACTCTCCGCATCTCTCCCCGTTATAGGCTCAAGAACTCCTATTGTAATAACAGGATCTTCAATATCTGCATCTTTATCTATAAATATTTTTTTAAAGTTATTAAATGTTGAACAACCTGAAACAGTAACCATCATGGCCACTAACAACATAACAACTATAAGCTTCTTCGTTAAATTACCACTCCTCAATGCTAAGGACCTCTTTCATATGTTTTTTGGTTTCGATATGGTTAATTTCCTTCCTTACATGTGAACAACCTTTCATCCCCTTAGTATACCATACCACGAATTTCCTAAACTCTTTGACTGCAATTTTTTCACCTTTGAGTTTGCATAACATATCAAGGTGATTTGTCATCATTGAAATTTTTTCTTCTTTGGTGGGCTGTGGCAGAGGATTGTCTCCCCTGTACGCGGCTATAAGTTCCCTAAATATCCAAGGGTTCCCCATAGCTCCTCTTGCAACCATAACCGCATCACAGCCTGTCTCATCAAGAATTTTAATTCCATCTTGAAAAGAGAACACATCTCCGTTACCTATTACGGGTATAGAAACAGCAGATTTTACATCGGTTATTATATCCCAATCTGCCTTGCCGCTATAGTACTGATCTCTGGTTCTTCCATGAACGGTTATCGCCTTTGCTCCTGCCTCTTCTATTGCTAAAGCATTCTCAACAGCATTGACGTTTCGATTATCAAAGCCTTTTCTAATCTTGACGGTTACAGGTTTTGAAGAGTTCTCAACAACGGCTTTGGTTACTTCATATACCAATTTAGTATTGCTAAGAAGAGCTGATCCATCCCCGTTTTTGACTACTTTTGGTACAGGACAGCCCATATTGATATCGATGACAGCATTCGTCAAGCTATCAAGTTTTCTTGCAGCATATGCCATAATCTCCGGTTCACTTCCGAATATCTGTATCGCTGTCGGTTTTGCACCCTCGGGTATGTAAGCCAGCTTGATGGTCTTCTTATCTCCATAATAAATACCCTTCGCACTTATCATCTCCGTGCATGTCATCGCTGCCCCTTGCTGCTCACACAGGGTTCTCATGACTGCATCAGTAATCCCTGCCAAAGGTGCAAGTACGAATGGGTTTTCCAATTCCACACTTCCTATTTTGAACATCAATCCTGTAAAACTCTTTTCTTGTTGAGTCCCTTATTCTTTTCGTAAATAATTCGAAGACCGTCAAGGGTAAGTCTCCTGTCTATAATATCTATACAGTTGACCCCGCTTTCAATCATTGTGGCCATTCCACCTGTTGCAATAACTTTAATATCTTCGGGCTTACAATTAAGTTCCTTCGACATTTCCTTCTTCATTCCTGAGACCATACGCTCTGTAAACCCCATGTGGCCATATATGAGACCGGACTGCATCCCTTCATTTGTATTCTTGCAAATATATTTCCCCGGAATTTCAAGATCTACATTAGGTAATTTCGCTGTATGTTCAAATAAAGCTGCCGCCGATGTCTTGAGTCCCGGTGCAATCGCTCCGCCCAAGAAACTTCCATCTGCCGATATACAGCAAAAAGTTGTTGCTGTTCCAAAATCAATAACAATCAGATTGTCTTTGTATTTTGTAAAAGCAGCTACTGAATTTGCAATACGATCTGATCCTACTTGGCGAGGATCATCATATTTGATCTTAAGACCGGTTTTTATACCCGTTTCAACAACAATAGGGTTTATATCAAAGAATTTTAGACACATATGCTCCATAGTAAAAAGCAAAGAAGGAACTACCGATGACACTATGACCTCTTCGACATCTTTAGGATCAATCCCATCGTGTCTAAACATTGAGTCTATCAAGACCCCATACTCATCAGCAGATCTTTTATCGTCTGTTGCCATTCTCCAGCTGTCTATCATGTCCTGACCTTTGAATACACCAAAAACGATATTTGTATTTCCGACATCGATTGCTAGAAGCATATTACATCTCCTCCAATCTCTTAATCGCCAGAGCCATAGTTAACCCCGGAATTATTCTATTTGCAGTCATCTCTGCGCCCAAAATTTCATTGGCTTTCTTGAGTCGGTACTGAACTGTATTATTGTGTATTTCCATAAATTTTGCTGTCTTATTGCTATTCATGCCTGCATCAAGAATAAAGGTTCCAAGGGTATCAAGAAGGAGTTTCCCTTTGCTTGGTGAAATTTCTCTTTCGAAAGGTTCCAGCAAATCCAAGTAGAGTTTTTTGAGTGCGGGAGCATCTGAATTAAGATACACGCAATCGCATACCATAGACATCTCATACTTTGAGAAAACCCTCTTATATGGAAAAACTGCTTCTATATATTTTCTTGTTTTATTAATGAGTCTAAATCCGTCTACCGCTGCTTCTACAGTTTCAATTCCGGTAACATGAAATAGTCTTGCGTTTTTTCGTCCGCTTTTCAGTTTATCATACATATCAAGACACGCATTCTTGATGTGTACTGCTTTTTCTCTGTCTCCGGAATCAAATATCATCCCAAATACTTTTTCTCCTTCTACAGATGTAAGCATTTCAAATTCGTATTCTTTGCTGTATTCAGCAAGACTTGCGAGAACTTCGTCAGAATCAAGATATCTTGTCATGAATACGCTTGTGAATTTCATTCCTTTTAAGGCCGCCTCGTCAAGGAGTGTATGACAAAATGAAAGATCTCCTCGGATAGCTGACTTTATAAATTCGGCTTTCGAGTCTCTTTTCGGTGTATACTTCCACATGCCTATAGCAATCCCTATTGCATCAGCAAGCTTCTCCATTTCGACGGCTGAATACCTATCATCATTATCAACGATAACGAGTATGTACTTCTGATCTCCGATATCTAAATATCCCCAATACGATACGATTCCATTAATAGGAACCTTAGTAAATTTATTGGTATGAAAAGAATTTTCTTTTCTTACTACTTGCACGGCATCCTCAACGGTTACCATCTGTCTTGTTTCGACGGTAAGAATCGGATTAAACTCCTCTGTCATCAGAACAATCTGATAACCATTATATATAGCCGCTTCCTTAAGTGCGTTCGGAAAAGATTTGTGCTTTTCGAAGTTTAGCAAATGATATATGGTGTTATTTACAATATTATCGCTAAAATTATATCCGTATAAAATCTTATCCGATACCTGCTCTATCAGCATTGCATATGTAATATTCGCAGCATTATTGATTGTTATTATGATAAGGCCCTCTGCCTCAGCAGCATCAATAATTTTCGGATCTACAGACCTAACCCCATTCTCGTTAAGATAGATAACTAAAGCACTTATCTCCTTGTGCGCAAGTCCTCTTACAATCGATATCTGCTTATCCACATCATCTTTGACCAACCAAAAATGGGTTATTACCATCTGATCTTTGATACCGTTACGTTCAACACCTTTATCCGCATCCGGCTCATCAAGTACAGAAATTGTTTTAACTCTCCTATTCAGCTTTTTCTTGCATGATAGAACCGAGCTGTCCTTAAAAGCCTTCAAATTTAAGCAATCATTTACTGTAATCTTCATTGGATTATCGCTTTCTGATTATTTATCTTCTTTGTCTGATTTTTTTCGATCGCCATTATCTTTCTTGGTTGCACGTTTGTATTCTTTGTAGGCAAATCTATCTTCGGAAGAATCTGATCCGTCTCCATCTTTTCCGTTCCCATCCTGAAGTCTGTTTTGGAGTTCTTGCATACGTTCTTCAGCTTCTTTGCGTGCCTCCAGCTCGTTTTTGAAACTTTCTTCAGCTTCCTTGCGATTCTTCTTTTCAATTTTCTTTCTGTCTTCGGCAACTTCTTTCTCAAGCTCCTCAGGTGTAATCTCTCCTGTAAACAGTCTCTCAAACTGATCACCGTCGATTGTCTCTACAAGAAGCAATGACTGGGCAACCCTTTCGAATGCCTCGTCGTTATCTTGAAGTATTGTCTTGGTTTCTGCATAACATTCTTCAAGGATTTTTCTGACTTCATGATCGACCTCAGCAGCGAGCTCTTCAGAGAAGTTCTGTCTTGTTGAAAAGTCTCTGCCCAGGAAAACTTCATCACTTGAGCTGAACGATACCGGCCCAAGTTTCTTACTGAATCCATACTTCGTGACCATCTGTCTTGCAATTTCAGTTGCTCTTTCGAGGTCATTACTTGCACCGGTTGAGATATCATCGAGTTTAAGTTCTTCTGCGACACGTCCTCCAAACAGATGTTTTATATTATTGATCATCCTTCCCTTTGTTTCAAAGAATCTGTCTTCTTCAGGCAGCCACATTGTGAATCCACCTGCCATTCCCCTCGGGATAATTGTAATCTGGTGTACAGGATCAGAGTCCGGTGTTGCTCTCATAACAATGGCATGACCCGCTTCATGATAAGCAGTAAGAATTCTTTCTTTATCAGATATAAATCTTGATTTCTTCTGAGGGCCAGCCATTACCTTTGTGGTCGCTTCTTCAATCTCTTCCATTCTGATTTTTGTTCCGTTACGTCTTGCAGTAAGTAGAGCCGCCTCATTTATAAGGTTCTCTATATCTGCAGGAGAAAATCCCGGTGTTCTTTTTGCAAGAACTTCCAACGAAATATCTTTTTCAAGAGGTTTATTCTTTGTGTAAAGTTCAAAAATTTCCTCTCTTGCTCTAACATCAGGCATACCGATAACTACCTGCCTATCAAATCTACCCGGTCTGAGAAGCGCAGGATCCAAAACATCAGGTCTGTTTGTCGCAGCCAGGATAATAATACCCAGATTGCCTCCGAATCCGTCCATCTCAACAAGAAGTTGGTTCAACGTCTGTTCTCTTTCGTCGTTTCCTCCGCCCAGTCCTGCTCCTCTTCTTCTGCCCACAGCATCAATCTCATCTATAAAAACAATGCACGGAGCATTTTTCTTCGCTTCACTGAATAAATCTCTTACTCTGGATGCTCCAACACCTACAAACATCTCTACAAAGTCGGAACCGGATATTGTAAAGAAAGGGACCCCTGCTTCTCCTGCAGTGGCTCTTGAGATATATGTTTTTCCTGTTCCCGGCTGTCCAACGAGTAAAACCCCCTTTGGTATCCTTGCTCCAAGCTTGACGTATTTTGATGGGCTTTTGAGGAAATCGACTATTTCGGAAAGTTCCTGTTTTTCTTCCTCAAGACCGGCAACATCCTTAAAAGTAAGGGATTTGCTGCTGCCCTTGTACAGTCTTGCCTTGTTCTTACCAAACTGAAATGCCTGCTTATTTCCTCCTTGACTGAGCATAAAATACAACAAAAATATCATTCCACCAAGCATAAGTACTGTTGGTAAAATGTTGAGAAGGCTGTATTCGCTCTTAGGTGGATCACTGACCAATGCTACCTTACCCTTATCAAGCATAGGGTATATATATTTCTCTTCTAGCCAGTTAATTTCAAGTGCAGATGGGGCATACGCAATGTCAACATCATCATTACTCTTCTTACCGGTCAGCTGCCGATCTGTAATGTTTACTTCTTTGTATTCTCCCTTTTGCAACTGTGATGCAAACTGAGAGAATTGGATTTCTTTAGTTCCTCCCTGTCCTCCTGCATTACGAAATAACCAGGAAAGACTAAGAACCATCATAAATATCAGTAAATAAACTCCAATACTTCGTCCGAAATTCTTCAATTTTAATTTCCCTTCTATTTTTATTTTATATAATTGTTTTTGCTATTTTTTGTGTCCTAAGCACAAATATTATCACAGCTTATCTGCTATTTCAATGAAAAGAACCCTTTTGGTTGTGTCAGAAACATGGTATTTCTGTGAATATTTTCCCTTTTGTCGCTCAGTTTCACTTCCGAGATAATTGCTCGGCAATACCCACAGAACTTCATTATCTATTGCTACCATAAGTATGCTTTCTCTGGCTATCTTCTTAACCTTGCTGTCAACAAAATAATCCTGTATCTTCTTATGCCCATTTTTTATTGCAATAAAGTCCCCTTCTTCTCTCCCTCTGAGCTTCAGTTCTCCAACCTTACCCGGGTAATCTATATTAAATTCATCAAAATCAAATGCGGCATATAGGGAGTTGTCATGAGGATTGTAGTCCTGGATCATCATTACCTGTGGTATCATTCTAAGACTTGAATCAATGGGTATGATCTGTTCTTTATCCGGCACAGAGAAAATAATGGTCTCATATTCTCTTCTTGCCCTAAATCCATCAGGCAAATCTATGCTCCCGGATGGATTATCACTGTAAATAAGCGCTAGTGTCGCATTAACCAGCTCAAAACTTATTTTATCCTCAATCCCAATCAAATCGAAAATAAGATTTACGATTCTGCTATTGATAGCCGGTGGATTTTCCTTAATACCTGTTATATCCAATCTCACCATGTTTGAATCTATATTTATTTTATCGGAACACTCTGAAAAAGCTATATCTCTGAGTAATACATTGTCTATTTGTGCCAATTCAGCATATCTTAGAAGAGCCTGTCTAATTTTTGGGTTATAATTTTTTTCTAAATATGGAATGAGCTCATTTCTAATTTTATTGCGTGTATAATCAGTTCCTTCATTTGATTGATCAATATTAGGATGCAGCTTGTTCACCTCAATATATTGTTCAATTTCCTTTCTTGTTACTCCAAGCAGTGGTCGTATAAGTAAAAATCCTTTTTCTGTTGCCCTTGTTAAAGGCATTCCCTCCAATCCCGTTGGTCCGGTTCCTCTCAATAGTCTGAACAAAACCGTTTCGCTTTGGTCATCTGCATTATGTGCTACAGCAACGTATATCTTGTCGTGTTCCACGCCTTCCGCTTGAAGGTCTTCGCATACATCATCAAAAATTTCGTATCTGATATATCTTCCTGCTTCTTCAGTAGATATATGCAATTCTTCTGCTATCGCTTTGCAGTCAACCTCAAATACATTGCAATCAAGACCCATCTTCTCACACATTTTTGCTGCTCTTATCTGTTCTTCATCAGCCTCCGGTCTCAGTTTATGGTTGATGTGAACCGGAACAAGTGTAAGGTTGTAGACATCGGCGATGCTTGCTAATGCATGGAGCAAACAAAGCGAATCAGGTCCTCCTGAAAAACCCACAACAATAACCGAATTTTCTTCAATTAAATTGCTGTCTATTATTGAATCCATTATATGTTTTTTTTGCACAGCATCTCCTTATTTATTTATATTAAAAAATCTACATCCGTTCTCTGTGAGAGTACGTGCTACATCGGTATACTCCATTCCTTTGATTATCGCCATTCTTCTTACAATATATTCAATATACTGTGGTTTGTTCGGTCTTCCCCGTAGAGGTTCCGGTGCCATATAAGGGGCATCAGTCTCAGAAAGTAAGAATTCAATTGGAATCGTTCTTGCAACTTCTATAGCCTTCTTCCCGTTCTTGAAAGTTATTGGTCCTCCAAGGGATATAGTTGCTCCAAGGTTAATATATTCCTCGGCAAGCGAAGCAGAGCCGGAGAAGCAATGCATTTGAACTCTTGCATCGCTTATTTCTCCTATTGCAGATTTTCTTTTTGCAAACCATGTCTTTCTTTCCTCCGAAAAAGCTCCTTCTTCTTGTAAAATATCCATGGTTAGCTTGTGAGCATCTCTTGAATGCACAGCTATGGGCATTTTGAGCTCGTTGGCGATTCTTATCTGCCTGCGAAACAAGTCTTTTTGTTCTTCTTTGTTGTCTTTTCCATAATAAAAATCCAGTCCTATCTCACCGATTGCAACAGCTTTAGGATGAGAAGCAAGTCTTCTTATCTCGCTGATATCCGCATCGGAATAATAAGAAGCTTGACATGGATGTATTCCTACGGCCGCATAGCACCAGCTATAATCCTCGGCATTTTTTAACGCCTGCTTTGACGATTCAACGCTATCCGAAGCGTCTATTATATATGCAAGATCAGAGGTCTCAATTTCCTCCGCAAGCTGTTTTCTTTCGTCTTCCGTATATTTCTCATAATTAAGATGTGTATGTGCATCAAATAACATAATATTTCCTTTAAATTTTACAAAAGGGTCTCCGAATATGAGACCCTCTATGATTATTCCAATAGGCAAATTTGCCTGCTAATTATTTTGTATTGGCCGCTTCTCGCATTTGCTCTAAGACTTCAAGTTCTTTATCTATGTCCAATCTTGGGAATAACTGATCCCCCTTGCAAACTTTATTTCCTGCCATCTGATAAAATTCAAAAGTATCTTCCCATTTTGTTTGTACTTCCGAAAGCCCAAGCTGATCTCTCATTCGCTCTGATGTTGTATGCATGAAAGGCACTATCAATATTGAAACGATTCTCAGACACTCGGCAAGATTTCTCATTACCGTTTTGAGTTCATCTTGTCTGGCTTCCTCCTTGGCAAGAACCCAAGGAGTTTTTTCATCAATATATTTATTAGCTTTTCTTATTAGAACCCAAATTTCTTCAAGCGCCATGTTGTACTGGAAAGCATTCATCTTCTCTTCAACACGTCCTGCAACGGATGTAGCCAAAGCAATAAGTTCATCATCCAATACATCTTTTGTATTCGCTTCAGGAACTACTCCTCCGCAATATTTTTCTATCATCGAAATGGTTCTCGAAAGCAGATTTCCAAGATCGTTTGCAAGGTCAAAATTGATTCTCTTGAGCATTACCTCATTTGTATATACTCCATCCTGTCCAAAGGTGTACTCCCTAAGAAGAAAATACTTTAATGCATCAATTCCGTACCTGTCGATTAAAATTTCGGGGTCGACGATATTGCCCTTCGACTTTGACATCTTTCCTCCATCAATCAAGAGCCATCCATGACCGAGAATCTGTTTTGGCAGAGGCTCTTCTATCGACATCAGCATCGCAGGCCATATTATTGAATGGAACCTTACAATTTCCTTACCCACAAGATGTACATCGGCAGGCCAATACTTCTTATACAAACTATCTTCTTCCGTTCCCCATCCAAGAGAAGTAATATAGTTGCTTAGAGCATCCAACCAAACATATATAACATGATCTTCATCTATAGGAACAGGTATTCCCCAATCGAACTCCGATCTCGAGATACATAAGTCCTCAAGTCCTTGCTCAACAAAGGCTATCATTTCATTTCTTCTCGATTCCGGTTGCAAAAAATTCTCGTTGTTACGGAAGAGATCTAAAAGCTTGTCAGAGTATGCCGATAATTTAAAGAAGTATGCATCTTCTTGCATTTTTTTGACAGGTCTACCGCAATCGGGGCAAAGTCCTTTCTCGGCCTGTGTATCGGTCCAAAATGATTCGCAAGGAGTACAGTACCAGCCCTCATATTTACCCTTATATATGTCTCCATTCTTATACATCTTCATGAATATCTTCTGAACACCTTCAATATGCCTTGGCTCGGTTGTTCTTATGAAGTCATCATAGCTTATCTCCATTTTATTCCACAACCTTAAGATGGTCTCCACTACGGAGTCTACATATTCTTTTGGAGTGCAGCCCGCTTCATCAGCACACTTCTCTATTTTCTGACCATGCTCATCTGTTCCCGTAAGGAATCTGACATCATAGCCTGAGAGTCTCTTAAACCTTGCCATTGCGTCAGCCATAACAGTACAGTATGTATGCCCGATATGAAGTTTAGCACTTGGATAGTAAATAGGTGTGGTAATATAGTATGTTTTCTTGTCTTCCATCGTAAAACCTTCCTGCTCACATGAGAGCTTCCATCGATTTTTATTTCTTTACAGTTGTTTATTATACCAAAAAATGACAACATCGTCATCGTTTTGATAAGGATTTACATATTTAGAGCCATAAAAAAAGGAGTTTTCGATTATATTTTCCCGAAAACCCCTTTTTTGTTTTTTCTATATATTATCCGATTCTACTTTTTTGCAGCTTTTCCAATCTCTAAACCCTTTTTGAATGCATCGACATTAGGCTCTATGAGTTTTGGTTTTTTGCTAAACTTCTCCTCAATTCCCTTAACGATAACGTCTTCCGGAACCGCATTGGTATATCCTACATATACTCCGAGCATGATAACGTTGATTGCCCTTTCGTTTCCGATGTCTATTGCCATCTGAGTAACCGGTGCTTTAATAACGTTAATATCATCTCTTTCAATTTCGTCGGTAACAATTGTGCTGTTAACAAACAAATTTCCGCCGGCTTTGAGATTTCCGATAAATGTGCGGTAAGATGGCCCGTTCATTACAATAAGGTCTTCCAGATTATAACTTACAGGAGCTCCGATTTCATCATCCGAGATAACCACAAAACAGTTTGCTGTGCCACCTCTCATAGCAGCTCCATATGAAGGGAAAAATGTTACATTCAGATCAGTTGCTTGTGCTGTTGCTGTTGCGAGCAGATTTCCCATCGTCATTACGCCTTGTCCGCCGAATCCGGCGATCATAATATTTCTTTCCATTTATCGCCCCCTACTTCTTCTCTCCGCCATCTCTGTATAGCCCGAGAGGATACTCCGCAAACATATTTTCTCTCAGGAAATCCAGAGAATCAACAGCGGTTAATCCCCAATTTGTCGGACATGATGTAACTATCTCTACCATCGAAAAGCCCTTGCCTTCGATCTGATACTCGAATGCCTTCTTGATGGCTTTTCTTGCCTTTATTACATTCTGAGGAGTATCGCAAGAAACTCTCTCAAGATAATAAGGCGCAGTAAGCTGATTGAGTACCTCACACATATGCATAGGGTACCCATGCTCTTCAGCATTTCTTCCTTTCGGCGTAGTGGTTGATTTCATGCCTAACAATGTCGTAGGAGCCATCTGTCCTCCTGTCATCCCGTATATTCCGTTATTGACAA
>JAAYIA010000091.1 GCA_012735145.1 Clostridiales bacterium
AGAAGATGTCACTTGAGATAATATCTGCAGGAAGCAGCAGCTCGGGGAATTCATATATAGTTAAGGCAGGGGGCAAGAGAATACTCATTGATGTGGGTATTTCTGCACGGAGAATTAATTCTGCTCTCTGCGATAATTTGCTTAATCTGGAAAGTATAGATGCAGTTCTGATAACCCATGAGCATATAGATCATATGAAAAGCATTAGAACCATTGCAGGAAAATGTCCAAATGCGGTGTTTTATACGAGTGTAGGGACTATGTCGGCATGTGAAAATTTTATATATGTTCCTGAAGAAAGATGTAAAACCGTGAGAGCCGGAGACAAGATATATCTTGAAGATGTAGAAATAAAAACCTTTGCACTAAGTCATGATGCTAATGAACCGCTGGGATACAGCATCAAAACAGAAGATGAACAACTTACTCTGGTAACAGATACGGGAAAAATAACAGAAGAGATATTCGAAGAGATACAACTTGCAGACAAACTTGTAGTTGAGTCCAATCATGATGTAGATATGTTAATGTATGGTAATTATCCCTACAATCTCAAGAGAAGAATTAAAGGAGATTGTGGACATCTTTCTAATGAATCCTGTGGAAAAACTATTTGTAAGATGCTTTCTGAACGGGTTAAAGGCAATGGAGAAGGTCTATTAAGTAAAATACCATCCATAATGCTCGCTCATCTTAGCGAGAGTAATAACGCGCCACTTTACGCAAGACAAACGGTTGAGGGTATACTTAAGGACGCAGGGTTTAAGAGAGATAGAGACTATTCGCTGACGATAGCGACAAAGGAAGGGCTTTGCTACTTAGACGAAGAATGAATATAAATATTATATGCATAGGAAAACTCAAAGAGAAATATTGGCAATCAGCAATACAAGAATATATCAAAAGACTTGGACCTTATTGCAATATAAAAATTGTTGAGTTAAAGGAAAGCAGGCTTCCTTCCAACGCATCCTTGCTTGATGAAAGGAAGGTTGTTGAAACAGAAGGCGATAAAATACTGGAGAAAATCTGTGAAAACGACTATACTATAGCTCTAGAAATAGAGGGAAAGATGTTTAGTTCTCTTGATTTTGCACAAAAGATTGAAAAGGTGGCGTTTGAAAAATCCACAATAGATTTTATAATTGGAGGAAGCCTCGGGCTAAGTGAAAAGGTAGGAAAGAGAGCTGATCTGTGTTTGAGTTTTGGACGAATAACTTTTCCGCATCAGCTGGCAAGAGTGGTTTTGGTGGAGCAAATATATAGGGCATTTAAAATTAATAACAACGAAAAATATCATAAATAAAAAAATAATACAAATATGTGGTAGAATAGGTGAAATAAAAAGGAAAGAAAAAAAGATGAGTCAGAAGAAAGAGAACAAGAAAGAGTATAGGCCTATGGAGAAATTCGAAAAGGATCGTAATCGATTAAACAAGTCAGCAAGACTGATAGCGATAGTTCTCATAGGAGTAATGATTATTTTTACTTTTGTAACAGCAGGATTGTTTATTTTAGAATAATTTACACCTGATTTAGTGCTTGTTGTGTTTATGCTTTTTACAAGAAATTACAAAGGTTTCAGGATAAAAAAATCAACGCCCTTGTATCGGATAAAAACATGTTTTGATTGAAGAACAAAAGTCTTGTGAATATAATTACTGTAGGAGAATTGTGAGCGTGAGGGGAGCAGCTGCAATAGGCTCCCTATATATAATTGCACGCACATCACGAAGAAAGGAAGTGCTTATGTCAAAGGCAGATATTGAAAAGGTCAAAATTGCCGAGTCTGAGGCCGATAAGATTAAAAAGACGGCTCACGAAGAAGCAGCAGACATAATTGCTGAGGGCAAGAAAAAAGCAATAGAAATGTCCGATACGGCGAAGAGAAAATCTGACGAGATTTATAAATCGTCAATCGAAAAAGCCGAAGCTGAAGCAGCAAAAACCTATCAGGAAATGATAGGAAAGGAAACGAAAGTATGCGATAAAATTAAGGCAGACGGACGAAATAAGTTAGGAGAGGTAGCAGACTTTATTGTAAGAAAGGTAGTGGATACTGATGGCAATAGTTAAGATGAAAAAACTATCTGTCATAGGCTTGCAGGAAGAGAGAGAGGCTATGCTTCGCGATCTGATGAACCTCGGTGCAGTCGAGATATCAGGAGCAAACGAAAAGCTTCAGGACGAAGAGTGGCAAAAACTTGTAGTCCGAGATGGCGACGAAGCACGAGCAACCGAGAAAGATAAGGAATTGGTCAGAGTTCAGCAAGCTCTAGATCTCATTGGCAAATATGGGAAGATAAAGCCGTCGGCGTTTCAGATTAGAAGAACCGTGACCGAAGAAGAGTTCGTTGGGTTTCGATCCGAAATTGATAGGTACAAGAAACAGGTTGAAGAAATTCTAAAGCTGTCAGAAGAACTTACTCAGGAACAGCTTAATGAGAATGCAATGAACTCTCAAATTTTTGCGCTTAATCCTTGGATAAGCTATGAGCTTCCTCTGGAAGAAAAATCAACCGACAGGCTGACTCTCAAATTGGGAGTTTTTTCTCCGCATACTGATGTGAAGGCCTTAGAAAGGGAGCTTGAAAAAGAATCTTTCCCTTGTTTTTTGGAGGAGATCTCAAAAGATAAAGAGCAGCTGTATGCGAGCATTTGGTACTTCAAGGAGGATGAGGACGGTGTTCTCGAGAACTTGAAGAGAGCCGGCCTTGCAAAACCTACATTTGCAGATACCTTTGGAACGGTCACAGAGAATATCGAGAAATGCAAACAGAAAATCGAAGCTCTTGTTGCCAACAAGGAGCAAATACTTGAACAGATAGCAGAAAAATCAGTCTACAAGAAAGATCTCGAGAATTACCACGATATGATTATCTTGGATAGAGACGAGTCCAGAATTAGGAGCAACCTTGTTAATACAACAAGGGCATTTGAATTTGATGGATACGTTCCCGTCGTGGCAACAGGTGATGTTGAAAAGGCTCTCTCAAAATATTTCTGCAACTATGAATTCAGTGAACCGGAAGAAGAGGATGATGTTCCGGTAAAACTTAAACTCAGCAAGGTTCTTTCACCTATGGAATTTGTAACTAAACTGTATTCTTTGCCGACTTATCGAGAAGTGGATCCTACATCGATATTATCTATCTTCTATGTATTGTTCTTCGGAATAATGTTTGGAGATGTTGGCTATGGCTTGATGCTTATAATTGGAGCAATTGTTGCAATCAAAAAGTTCCATATGGTAGAAGGAGGCCTGGGCCAGCTAGTTAAGATTATATTTTATAGCGGAATCTCAAGTGTAATATGGGGATTTTTATTTGGAAGCTTCTTTGGAGATTTAATACCAGTCGTCGGAAGGACGTTCTTCAATCATGAAATAATCATCAAGCCAATTTGGCTAGATCCAGCTAAAGAGCCAATGACTTTCCTTGTGTTCTCCTGTGGATTAGGAATAGTTCACTTGTTTATAGGAATGGGTATTCATGCATATGAACTTATTAGGGAGCGAAAATTCCTTGATGCATGTAACGATGTCTTTATCTGGTACGCTATTGTACTTGGAGCAGTAATGCTTCTGTTCGGAAGCAAGGTTTCACCGAGTCTGCCGGGTATTGGCAAATGGATGCTTATTGTAGGACTTGCTCTTGCAATTATTCTACCCATATTTCTTTCCAAGGGAGTGGGTAAAGCCATTGGACTATGGAATATATACAGTGGTGTGAGTGGAAACCTATCAGATATACTGTCGTATTCAAGACTACTTGGTTTGGGACTTGCGTCCACGTCAATAGCTGCGGTATTTAACTTTTTGGCATCCATGGGAGGAAAAACCATTATCGGAGTGATAATGTTTATTGTAATCTTCCTCGCAGGACACACATTGAATTTTGCAATCAATGCACTGGGAGCATTCGTGCACTCATGCAGGTTGCAATATGTTGAATTCTTCGGGAAATTTTATGAAGGAGACGGCAGAGAATTTGATCCATTTGATCGGAAAACAAAATATATCAATATTGTTGAAGGAGGAAATTAATATGAGTATTGGATTGGCACTGGCAATATTAGGAGCTGCAGTAGCAGCCTCTGCTGGAATTGGAAGTGCGCTTGGTGTAGGTATTGCCGGAGAGGCAGCTGATGGAGTAATGGCAGGAGGAAATACCTCTTTTGGAGCTACACTGGTTCTACAGGCTTTACCGGGAACACAGGGTATCTATGGAATGGTAATTGCCATTATGATTCTGACCAAAACAGGGATACTTGGAGGCGCAGGAATTGAACTGACACTTGCGCAGGGAATAGCACTGCTTGTAGCAGGGCTTCCTGTCGGAATAATCGGAATCTGGTCAGCAGTTTCACAGGGTAAAGTTGCTGCTGCCGGCATTCAGCTCGTTTCTAAGGGAGGATCCCTTGGTAACGCTATTATTTATGCGGTAATGGTAGAAACTTACGCTATACTTGCTTTCATAGTTTCGTTCTTGATGTACAATGGAATAGCTGTTGGCTAAAACAAACAGTTGATTACATCAGAAAGGAAACGGTGAGATATGAGTATTGAAGCCATAACCACAAGAATAAGCAATGAAGCAAAGGCTTATGCTGCCGAATATAAGAAGCAGGCAGAAGTTGAGGTGGAAGAAATCCTAAAACAAGCTCGCATCAAAACCGACAAACTTATTAAGGATGCTGAGGCTCGTACAGAGAAGGACATCATGACTCTTACTGAGAGGAGGAAATCTGTCGCCGATTTGGAAGCAAGAAAGATGCAGCTCAATGCTAAGCAAGAAATAATCAAAGAAAGCTTTGATGAAGCACTCGACAAGTTTAAGAATCTTAGTGAAGAAAAATATATGAGTTTCCTTACATCACGCTTGTCCGAGTTTATTGAGCAGGGTGGAGAAGTGCAACTTTCTGCTGACGATTTAGATAAGTATGGAAATAAACTTGAAGAAGAGTTTGCTGGAAAATTTACGGTAAGCAAGGAGCCGGTTAATATCGAGGGGGGATTTCTGTTAAAGCAGGATAAGATATCAATAAATGCTTCTATAGAAAAGCTTTTGGAAGATCAGAAATCTAAACTGACCGGAGAAATAGCCAAGATGCTTTTCCCGGAAAATAACTAACACAGATATTAACAGAAAGGAGAACTCATATGGGAACTGACTATATCTTTGCCTCGTCTTACATAAGAAGCTTGGAGAGAACAATGCTCAAAGAAGACCAGTTCCGTTCGATGATATCCTCCAATAATATAGATGAGATATGTAATACGATACAGAGTGCCGGCTATGGAAATGAAAACGAACCCATCACTCCAGCGAACTATCAACATATAGTTGGTCAGACTAAGAGGGCGTGGAAGAACGAAATCATTGCTATGAGTGAAGGATATGAAGGGCTTAAGGCTCTAATATATATCAACGATTATCACAATATCAAAGTCTTGATCAAAGCTGAAGCGTTAGGAGTTGATCGTTCTGACATCCTCTTGGATACAGGAACTCGTTCGACTGTCATAATGAAAGATGCTGTCCTTAACCGTAAGAGTGACGATGTTACACCTTTTATGTATAAGGCAATAATGGAATCTGCAGAGGCTCTTGCCCGTACGGGTGATCCTCAGCTTGTAGATACTATATGCGATAAGTATTGTTTCATAGACATTAACGAATCGGCCGAGCTCGCAAACAACGAATTTATCAAAGGATTCGTAAGGTTGTATACGGATATAATAAACTTCATGACGTATCTAAGGGTTAAAGCAGTTGGGGGTTCTTGGACATATTTCAGAGAAGTATTTGTTCATGGAGGAAACGTTGATGAACTCGTGTTTAGTAGAATCACAGAAGCTGATGTCGGTACATTTGCCAAAGCGTTCACTAACAGCGAAATGGGAGAAGCTGTAACCATTGGTCGTGAACACTATGAGAAAACCAAGGACTTTTCTATCCTTGAAAAGCTCTGTGACGACGCACTTATGGAATATATCGACAAAGCAAAGGCGATATCATATGGTCCGGAGGTTCTATTTGCATATATGGTTGCGAAGCACATAGAAGCGAAGAACATCAGAGTGCTGATGGGTGGCAAGCTAGCAGGCATTGAGCCGGAAAAGCTTGCAGAAAGGATCAGGAGGGCTTATGAATAAGATAGGAATAATCGGAGATGCTGACAGCGTTCTTGGGTTCAAAGCCTTCGGCCTCGAAGCACACGTATGTAGCGATGCCGAAATGGCAGCCGGTATCTTACGGGATGTTGTCAAAGAAGATTACGGGATTATCTTTATTACGGAGAGATATTACAAAGAACTGGAAGCAGATATCACCAAGTACGCTGAACTTAGAATACCGGCAATAATAGCAATACCGGGAAGTGATGGAAGTTATGGCATCGGGTTGTCCAATGTCAAACATGCCGTAGAAAAAGCGGTTGGAGCAGATATCCTGTTTGGTGATAAGTAAGGGAGGTATTTGAGCATGGAGCAAGGTAGAATCGTTAAGATATCCGGACCTCTTGTAGTAGCGTCGGGCATGGAGAAAGCAAACATGTTCGATATTGTAAGTGTCGGTGAAATCGGTCTTATGGGCGAAATAATCGAGATGCGTGAAGGCAACGCTTCTATACAGGTTTATGAAGAAACAACCGGATTGAAACCGGGAGAGCCTGTGGTAAGTAGAAACAGACCGCTTTCCGTAGAACTCGGGCCGGGACTAATAGAAAACATATATGACGGTATTCAAAGACCGCTTACTGTACTTCTTGAGACAGCGGGAACAAATATCAGCAGAGGAGTAACGGCAGTTGCACTTGACCACGAGAAGAAGTGGGATTTTGAGCCTGTCGTTAAGGAAGGTGACAGTGTGGAGGCCGGAGACATTCTTGGAACCGTTCAGGAGACTTTGGCTGTAACACACAGAATAATGGTGCCGTATCAAATAAGCGGCAAGATCAAAATGATAAAGGGCGGCAACTTTACAGTCAATGAAGTAATTGCGGTGGTAGTAGATGCCGACGGCAATGACCATGATTGTACAATGGTTCAGCATTGGCCGGTTAGAATCGAGAGGCCTTATAAGAGTAAATTGCCTCCGAATGATCCTTTGATTACAGGACAGAGAGTTATTGATACAATGTTCCCTATCGCAAAAGGTGGAACAGCCGCCGTTCCCGGACCTTTCGGGTCGGGAAAGACGGTTATTCAGCATCAGCTGGCAAAGTGGGCAGATGCTGATATCGTAGTGTATATCGGCTGTGGGGAACGTGGCAATGAGATGACTGAGGTTCTTATGGAGTTTCCTGAGCTGGTCGATCCTAAGACCGGGGAATCTCTGATGAAGAGAACAGTACTTATCGCTAATACATCTGATATGCCGGTAGCTGCAAGGGAAGCTTCTGTATATACGGGAATTACAATTGCAGAGTATTTTAGAGATATGGGTTATTCAGTAGCTTTGATGGCAGACTCGACATCAAGGTGGGCGGAGGCTCTTAGAGAGATGTCGGGTCGTCTTGAAGAAATGCCTGGTGAGGAGGGATATCCTGCTTATCTTGCATCGAGACTTGCGCAGTTCTACGAAAGAGCCGGCAAGGTTGTATGTCTTGGTCAAGATGATAGAGAAGGAGCTTTGTCCGCTATAGGAGCTGTATCACCTCCGGGTGGAGATATTTCGGAACCTGTATCACAGGCAACCCTTCGTATTGTTAAAGTTTACTGGGGTCTTGATGCTGCTTTGGCACACGCAAGACACTTCCCGGCTATCAACTGGTTAAACAGTTATTCGCTTTATCAAGAGAGACTGGATAAATGGTTTGGAGAACATGTAGACAAAGACTTCCCTAAGAATCGACAGAATGCGATGAATCATCTGCAAGAGGAAGCTGAGCTTAATGAAATTGTACAGCTTGTCGGTGTTGACGGCCTTTCTAAGGAAGACAGGCTTAAACTGGAAATCTGCAAGATGATTCGTGAGGACTTTCTACACCAGAACTCTTTCCACGAGATTGATACTTATTCGTCCGTTAATAAACAGAATAGGCTTATATCTTTGATTCTGTATTTCCACGAACTTGGAAAGAAGGCGCTGGCAGCAAATGTAGAATTTAATGCTATAGCCGGAGTAGAACTGAGAGAAGATATTGGACGTTTTAAGTACACCGAAGAAGACAAAGTTGATGCCGTTTATAGTGATCTTAAAGGTAAGCTGGATAATGCTTTTGAAAAGCTGATAAAGGAAGCAGGTGTGGCTGATGATTAAAGAATATAAAACTATATCAGAAGTAACCGGCCCGTTAATGCTGGTCAAAGGTGTTGAAGGCGTAGGTTACGATGAACTTGGTGAAATAGAACTGGCTAATGGAGATATAAGGCACTGTAAAGTTCTTGAGATTAATGGAACTGATATTTTGGTACAGCTCTTTGAGGGAGCTGCCGGAATGAACCTCCAGGAATCTAAGATAAGATTTCTCGGGCATTCCAATGAACTGGGAGTATCCATGGATATGCTTGGAAGAATGTTTGACGGAATGGGGCGCCCTATAGATGGAGGAGCTGATATTATTCCGGATAAAACTCTCGACATTAACGGAGTTGCTATGAACCCGGCAGCAAGAGAATATCCGTCAGAGTTTATACAGACAGGAGTATCAGGAATAGACGGACTGAACACTTTGGTAAGAGGGCAGAAATTACCTATTTTCTCAGGATCTGGTCTTCCGCATGCGAATCTCGCTGCTCAGATTGCTCGTCAATCCAAGGTTAGAGGAACTGACTCGAAGTTTGCCGTAGTGTTTGCCGCTGTGGGTATCACCTTCGAAGAAGCAGATTTCTTTATGACAGATTTCCGTGAGTCCGGTGCAATTGACAGGACGGTAATGTTTCTTAACTTAGCCAACGACCCTGCTGTTGAGCGTATCGCTACGCCTCGTATGGCACTTACCGCAGCAGAATATCTTGCTTTTGAGAAGAACATGCACGTTCTGGTTATCATTACAGATATTACCAACTATGCTGAATCTCTGCGAGAAATATCTGCGGCCCGTAAGGAGGTTCCTGGACGTCGTGGATATCCGGGCTACTTGTATACAGACCTTGCCACTATGTATGAAAGAGCGGGCAAGAAGAAAGGAATAGATGGATCAATTACCATGATTCCTATTGTATCCATGCCTGAGGATGATATTACTCACCCTATCCCTGACCTTACAGGGTATATTACAGAGGGTCAGATTATCCTTTCAAGAGATTTGTACCGTAGAGGAATAACACCTCCTATTGATGTACTGCCTTCGCTTTCAAGACTTAAAGATAAAGGTATAGGAGAGGGCAAAACCCGTAAGGATCATGCTGATACTATGAATCAGCTATTTGCTATTTATTCAAGAGGTAAAGATGCGAAAGAACTTATGGCGATACTCGGTGAAGCAGCATTATCTGAAATTGATATTAAGTATGCTGAGTTTTCAGACGAGTTTGAAGATCAATATGTGAATCAGGGATATAAAGCCGACAGATCTATAGAGGAAACTCTTGATATCGGTTGGTCGCTTCTCAAGAAAATGCCCCGAAGCGAACTCAAACGTATCCACGAAGAATATCTTGAAGAGTGGTACGATACTAAGTAGGCAAATCTGCGGAGATAGACTTCGCAATGCCGGAGTGAAAGGAATTAGGGTATGGCAAGACTTAATGTAAAACCGACTCGTATGGTCCTTTCTAAGCTCAAGAGTCAGCTTAAGGTAGCCATCAAGGGACACAAGCTTATGAAGGATAAACGAGATGAGCTTATGAGAATTTTCCTTGAAGAGGCAAGGGCTATTAAAGCACTCCGAGAGGAGATAGAACCACAGCTTGAGAAAGTGTATCAGAGCTTTGCAATAGCAAGGGCGGAGATGAACCCAGAAATGCTAGAAGAGTCACTAATGTTTCCTAAGAACAGCGTGACGCTGGTGGCGACGACGAAAAATGTAATGTCTGTAGATGTTCCGTCTTTTCAATTTCAGCATTCTTCGACGGAAACAGGGAGTGTCTATCCGTATGGATTTGCTATGACCTCAGGAGCTCTTGACCAGTCAATTGCCTTATTGACTGCACTTTTTCCGCAGCTGATGAAGCTGGCAGAGATGGAGAAGGAGGCAATGCTGCTGGCCGACGAGATCGAAAAAACCAGAAGGCGTGTAAATGCTCTCGAATATGTTAAGATACCTGCATATCAGGAAACTATCAAATACATCAAGATGAAGCTCGCAGAAGATGAGCGTGGCAATCAGACAAGGCTTATGAAAGTTAAGGACATGATGGTAGCCGAGCAGATTGAACTGGAGAGAGCACGCAGTGCAAAGATGTTAGAAGAATATACATCTGCATAAAAAATATGTTACAAATGAAATACTGCTGTATCAAACGATGCAGCAGTATTTTGTGTTGTGTTCTAGAAAAATCCGTTATAGGAAAGAAAAAGTTCACTAAAGAATAAGTAATGATAATAGCAATAGCGTATAATTAACCTTAAATGAGTAATTATAAGAGAGATAAAAGAATACTGACAGCCTTGCTGGTTTTAATTCTGATAATCCAGAGCTCCTTTCTGGTCGCTTGTGGTAAGAAATCCTTATCACAAGGCGAAGATAGAGAAGTGAGAAATAAAAATCCTAAGGCTGTAATATTTGTAGCATCTGACTATCAAGCAGAGGAAGGATTTGCTACTCCGAGTGATACTCTGAAAAGCATACTGAAATCCGTTCAGGAAGACAACAAAAAACCGGAACAAATTATTTTGTGTGGAGATTACACCAATAGTGCAGAATTTCAAGATTATCAACTTAGCCCGGAAAACTCAGTTAAAGAGATTCAGAAAACATTGAGGGTTGTTTTCCCTGAGATTTCCAACGAGCAAATTCTTTTTGTTCAAGGCAATCATGATGCGCTTACAAAGTCAATTGCCACATCCGGACTACACGAATTTGACGAATACCTTGTTTATGTACTGAATACGCAGAATGATTTTCCTTGGAAGCAAGGAAAGGGAGAGGGATGCCTTGACAAAGTTAGAAAAACATCTCAAAAAATGAAGGGTTGTTTTGATAAATTGATAGACGAAGGTGAAACAAGGCCCGTGATTATCGCCGGTCATGTCCCTCTGCATTATACTGGGAGGACATCTTCTCTTCACACCACGGGAGATAATCTATACTCGTCATATATTTTCGATATAGTGAATGATGCGGGTAGTAGTCTAGATATTATATATTTGTTTGGACACAACCATTCTAAAGGCTGGGACAGCTATCTTGGAGGGGCTTCCGTCTATAGAGCGGTTGGCGATACAATGCTTGTTCCGGACTTTCAAGAAACAGATATAACTACGGACAAATTCAAAGCAAAAAAAATGAAATTTACATACTTCAATGCAGGATATGTAGGTTATTTTATGAATTGCTCATATGTTGAAGTGCAAAATGGAACTTCCTCTAATTATGACACGAAAGATAATAATTTAACAGGTACAGTAATAGAAATATACGAGGATAAGCTTATCTTTAGTCGATATAGTGCTGATGGCATACATGATCTTGGGAGCAAAGGAAGTGAGAATCCTTATCGGAACGATCAGTCTTTAATATCATCGAAATATTATGCCAAGCAGACAAAATCCCCTCAGATTATAGAGAGAAAATAGATAAGAAAATCGCTACATTCCTTGGAATTGCAGCGATTTGAGTGGTGGACGATCGGGGGTTCGAACCCCGGACACCCTGATTAAGAGTCAGGTGCTCTGCCAACTGAGCTAATCGTCCATATTGAGTTTTGTCATTATAGCGCTTGTGTATGTTATCATTTGGAGCAATTGAAGTCAATACAAAAATTATAAAAAATATTCAATTAATACCCAAACCTGTTTATGTTGCAACAATAAATCATGGCAAATTATTGAAATATACACAGTAATGTAGTAGTATTCTAATGAATAAGTGTGAAAACGTTACATAGAAAATAAATGAAGTCCGAAAAGGACAAGTATATGGAGGTATGAGGTGTTCTGTAGTAATTGCGGTACTAAGCTTCTGGAAGGAGCGAAATTTTGCAGCGTGTGTGGCGCCAAAGTTGTAAGTGCGGAGCCCGACGAGCAAGAGGCAAAACCGGTCGCGGATAAAGAACTCACAGACATTCAAAAGATAGCTGCTGATGAGAAACCGATCTCGAAACCTAAAAAAAATAAGATCAGCTTTGATTGGAGCAATGTCATCGATGAGCCAATTAAGAAAGAAATTCCAGACGTCAAATCTCCTTGGTCTGAGACAGGGTCTATTGATGAAAAAGAATTATATTCGGAGATGACACCATATACTGATCGCAGCCGCACAATGAGCTTTATCGACATGCTGAAGCAAGAGAAAGAGACTCGTGAAGGTCTCTCTGAAAGCCTGGAAGAAACATCTGAGCCAACAGAAGCGGTTGAATTAAAGGGAAAAGACGATAGACAGCCACAAAAGGATAATTCAAAATATTCCTTTTATGTGCCGGAGTTATATGATGAAACAGAGAGGGTAGAAACGCCTTTTGACAATATCCCTGTTGATAAACCTGTCTATGAG
>JAAYIA010000013.1 GCA_012735145.1 Clostridiales bacterium
AGACTATGCCACTGACGGCATCCAGTCCTTATTCGGCTTCAAAAGCATCGGCAGACCTACTTGTGATGGCATACAACAGAACTTTCGGATTGCCTGCTACAATTAGTAGGTGCTCAAATAATTATGGTCCTTATCAATTTCCGGAAAAGCTAATTCCTCTTATGATTGCGAATGCAACAGCGGATAAACCTTTGCCCGTCTATGGAGAAGGGCTCAATGTAAGAGATTGGCTGTATGTCGAAGACCATTGCAAGGCGATTGATATGATAATACACAGAGGTAAAGATGGAGAAGTCTATAATATTGGTGGTCATAATGAGAAGGCAAATATCGATGTAGTGAAGATTATCCTGAACCAACTTGGAAAGTCCGAAGACTTAATCACATATGTTACGGATAGAAAAGGGCACGATCAAAGATATGCGATAGATCCAACCAAAATACATCAAGAGCTCGGCTGGCTCCCAACAACATCCTTCCAAGAAGGAATTAAGAAAACCATACAGTGGTATGTTGATAATGAAGAATGGTGGAAGAATATAATAAGCGGAGAATATCAGCTTTACTATGAGAAGATGTATGAAAATAGATAACATGAGATGAGAAATATAAAGATAATGCAAATGAAAGGATATTACTATGATTAACTTCAATAATGCTCCGCTTGTAGGCAGTGAAAAAAAATATATTTCACAAGCAATTGACAGTGGAAAAATTTGCGGTGATGGAAAATTTACTCATAGCTGCAATAAATGGATTGAAGAGAAAGCTAATGTGAGCAAAGCCCTTCTCACAACATCATGCTCATCAGCACTGGATATGGCTGCTATTCTTACGGCAGTTGAACCAGGAGATGAGGTTATACTGCCATCATTTACTTTTGTGTCTACAGCAAACGCTTTTGTCCTTAGAGGAGCTAAATTAGTATTTGTGGATATAAGACCCGACACACAAAATATTGATGAAAAACTTATCGAAGAAGCGATAACTGATAAGACAAAAGTAATTGTTCCTGTCCATTATGCCGGAGTAGGCTGTGAAATGGATAAAATAATGGATATCGCTCACAGCTATAAGTTGATTGTTGTCGAAGATGCTGCTCAGGGTGTGATGTCTACATATAAAGGGAAAGCACTTGGGAGTATAGGAGATTATGGCTGTTTCAGTTTTCATGAAACAAAAAATTATAGTATGGGCGAAGGGGGAGCTTTACTTATAAGAGATGAGGATAAAGTTGAAAGAGCCGAAATTATAAGAGAAAAGGGAACAGACAGAAGCAGGTTCTTAAGAGGTCAGATTGATAAATACACATGGGTAGATATGGGTTCATCGTATCTACCGAGCGATATTAATGCGGCATTTTTATTTGCACAACTGGAAGAAGCAGATGAAATAAATAATTCCAGACTGAGATGCTGGGATGTTTACTATAATCTGTTGAAAGATCTTCAAGAGAGTGGATGCATAGAGTTGCCGGTTGTGCCTGAGAATTGTACACATAATGCTCACATGTTCTATATTAAAGTAGCTAATTTGCAAGAACGTTCGGAACTTAGCGCTTATCTTACAGAAAAAGGTATTGGTTCGGCATTTCATTATGTTCCTCTGCACAGTTCACCTGCAGGGAAAAATTTTGGAAGATTCAGCGGAGAAGATAGGTATACTACTGAAACATATGAAAGATTGTTAAGGCTTCCTATGTACTACGGATTAAAAGAAGATGAAGTTGAATATATATGCAATAAAATTAAAGATTTCTATCAGAAAAAGAAGAAATGAAGGATTCTAACAGGGTCAAAAAAGCTATAGAAAAAAATAAGGTGATTTTTAAGAAAATTAGTCCCTTTAACAAATCCAAGAAGCAGGTACGAAAACAAATCATTATTGAAGCTATTGTTCTCTTACCTATAGCCGTTCTTACTGTGGTTTTTTTATATTTCGATTACAACGAAAGACCGGGAATATTGCATCATAGCGATATTAAAGCAGTAGAATGCGGTGTTAACAATATTTATCTCGAATGGGAAGAGGCAAGAAACACAGACAAATACATTTTGTACTATAAACCAAAAGGTGAGGAGTACAAGGAGTGGGATAAGATAATATTAGAGGGTTCTGCTGAAGAGGATATTCAAGAAGGGGAGATCTATAAGAAGCAAGCAAAAGTTGAAGGCCTTGAAGAGGGCAAAACATACTGCTTTGTCGTAAGAGCTGATAATGAAGAAAGAAAAGGATTTAATACCGAGGTAGTTTACTATTCAACTCGTAACGATCAGAAGATAGAAGCAAAAGACAAGATAACGGCATTGACCGTAAGTAAAGATCTTAAGTTAGAGGCAAGCGCCAAAACAAAAATAAGCTTTGAAAGTAGTGACGATAAGATTGCAAAGATAAATGAAAAAACCGGAAAAATTGATATCAAAAAAGACGGTCAAGTTGATATTACAATAAAGGCTCAGGAGTCCGACGAATATGTCGGTGCAGAGAAAAAGGTTTCATTGAATGTACTGTCTGCAAAATCTGTTGACTCATCGGGGGCGGGAGTAAATATTATCCATAACCTCGACAGCAGTAATTGTGAAGCTCTCTTCTCTGTTCATATGGGACCGACACCTCAATCCCTGGCATATACAGGAGACAAGTATATGGTGGCATATGATAACAGAGGAATAAGAGAGTACTCAGAAGAGGGGGATTTAATTAAGACGGCATACTCATCGAGCATAGGCAAAGCAAACGGGATGACATACTGCGATACGACGAAGCTTTGTTATAGCATGAGAGGTAGTAGCAGTCGAGTAGATATTTACAACCCGAAAAACGGAGAGTTTTCATCCACATCGGTATGCTGTGGAGCATCGGGAATAGGCTACGACAGAGTTGATGACGTTATATATATGAGCTCCAGAACGGGAATAAGAGTATTTAGTGCGGATGGGAAATTTGAACACAAAAAGATGATAAGCAATATCAGTAGAGGAGGAAAATTCTATACTCAGGATTGCTGCGGACACGGAGGTGTGGTTATAAGATGCATAACCGGACCCAATAAGCATGGGACAAATTATTTGGATTTGTACAATATTAAACAAGGAACTTATCTTGGAACCATTGAAGTAAACCTAGGAGAAGTTGAAAGCGCAATAGTAGATAATGATGGTTACCTGCAGCTTCTTGTTAACAGCAGGGATGACTATATATGGAAAACTGATATAAA
>JAAYIA010000014.1 GCA_012735145.1 Clostridiales bacterium
CATCTTATCGAAATGATTTGGCGGTATTGATGATTGGAGGAGGAATGCTCGCGTTGGCAAATTTCTTTACTGTGGTAGTAACAGTTATGCGTTATCAGCGCTATCTTTCTGTAGGATATATCATCGGATCTGTAGCGGCGTTTCTAATGTCAGGTCGAATTGTTAAAATATACGGGATTACCGGTGCAACGCTTTTGTACACAGCACTGATGACAATAACAACTGCGATATTTGCGGCCGTTATTGTTTACTTTATTCGAAATAAGGAAAGAGAAAATCTCTCTAATTAGGAGAAATTTTATAGATTTCTATCTCAGGATTGGAATAGCATGAGGTGTAATCAGCGTTGGTCAAATCTTTATCACCAAGATCTTTGGATACAATAACATAATCTATATCCAAACTTCTCGCCAAATCCCCCCTCTTAGGATTATTTACATCATAAAGCTTATTATTGGTTTCTATAAGTTCTTTACGTATTTCCCACTCACTATCTGCGAGACTAAAACCGCTGCCTTCGATATAGTAAGACCTACAAGAAAATACTGCATATTGGAAATGGCAATTTGTCCATCTATTTTTGTAGGAATAGATTTCTGGTGCAACGCCGGCCTGTTTCTGAGTGGCAAATAAAGCCTCTTCAGGAGTATTTTCTTTGATCCAAGACATGGCTTCGTATTCGTTAGTGGTAAGACTGCGGTAAATGTCATTTTTAAAATTCGGATTAGCACGAGCCTTTGCTTCTTCGAATTGATTAAACATACCAGCGGACAAAGAAGTGACTGTAACGAGGAGGACTAAAATAAAATAGACTTTAGAACCTCTTGTAAGGCCTCGCATCCATGCAGAGGTCTTTTCATATTCGATATCTTCAAAAAACCAGAATGTGATTAGAGGAGCAAAAGCAGCTGAAATCAAACCAAAATATATCTGGCTGTGGCCTGAGAAGGATAGGAACATCATAAGAATTAAGCCGACCAAGAACGAGGCATAGATATTAATTCTAGCGAAGTCAAAATTTTTCCTGCGGCGCAAAACAAGTACGAGTTCTCTTAGATACCCAATAATCACCGGAAGGAAATATATCGTAAAGAAAGAGATAAAGAAGAACAAAAGAATAATCACGAGTTGCAAGATTGAAGGTAAGGAAATGCTGGTCATAAATTTGATTAATGGTTTTTTCCAAAAAACGATTTCGGTCATTTTACCAAATATGAGCATCTTAGAGCCGGCGCCAGATGATGTTGGAGGCGTTATAATACTTTCATATATAAGGAAGAAGCCTGCGCATGATGTTAGGAATATTATTACAGGCTGAAGCTTTAAAGACTTCATAATAACACTTAATATTAACGTGCCCAGCAGACCGCCAATCATCACCAGAGCAATAGGGGCTTTAATTCCCGTCATGAGCATCATAATGGCTGTCAGAAGACCGATTTGAGAAACAGGAACTCTGCGATTATTCGAATAGTTTTCCTTAGTAATCAAGTCGAGAACGATTAGCCACGCTATGGCAGCAGCTACCCCGAAGGCCGAGAAGTTATCGTTAACAAACAACACTCGGTATATATATGAAGATGTAGGAGCCTTAGCGATCAACATATGTGATAGAAAAACTGAAAGCGAATATATCCCAGCTCGAGACTTAGCTTTGCAGAAATATCTAAACATTGAATAAAAAGACAAGGACAATATAAAGGCAGTCACATAAGGAGCACAAGACATAATTATGAACCAAGAATCAAGGGCGAAAAGTCGCAC
>JAAYIA010000015.1 GCA_012735145.1 Clostridiales bacterium
AACCATGGCCATAATAGCAGAGATGATAACACCAATGAACATAGGAATATGAGGGTCTACTTCGAATACCACGATGCCAACCGACATCACGGCCATTAACCCTGCAAACGATATTAGTGCCTGATACAACTTAGGTTGCTTAACCTCACGGTCTTCTGTAAATATGTTTTTCATATACCTGATTCTCCATAACTGTCACATATTGATAATCGCTAATTTTTGTAATTATACACAAATTATCATAAATATACAACAAATTATTTTATTATTCTTTATATGTTCTATTAGAATTATTGTCCAATAAATTCTCTCAATATCGAGTCTGGTGGAACTGAGTCTGCAGACTCGATTGGCTCAAAATATTTAAAGAATTCAAGAATGCGATTTGCTTCTTCATATTGTGCCGAATTGGCATCTATATTTTGCAGAAGTGGCAATACGTATGTTTTTAACAGATTTGTCTCATATACGGTACTCGAATTAAATACTATATCAGCTGAAGAACTGTATGGGAAAATGTTTTCATTCTCTCCCATCCTTACCTTGTGCCAATTTTCAAGTGTGGTTTCAGCATCCATTCCACGCGTGCGACAATCTCTTACCATCCTTCTAAGCTTTCTCGCATCTGTCGTAGACAGTCTATTGTGCCTATCTATTCCGAACTGTGTAAGAGGACTTATGTATATTTTAAACTTATCTTTCGAGTCAATATCGGATGTAAGAATATCGTTCAGACTGTGAATTCCCTCAATAATTATAATTTGTCCTTCTTTTGCTTTTAATATTCTCCTCCCGAAGATTTTTTTTCCTGTTATAAAATCATATTCCGGAATATCTACCTCTTTTCCATTTAGTAAGTTGAACATATCTTTGTTAAAAAGTTCAAGTTCTAATGCTTCTATCGATTCGTAATCCGGCTTCCCATCTTTTCCTATCGGAGTTGCTTCTCTCTCCATAAAATAATCATCTGTACCAAGATAAACCGGTTCAACGCTCATTTCACCGATAGCTTTACACAGTTTTTTTGCCGTTGTGGTTTTGCCACTTGAGGATGGTCCTGCTATTAATACGATTTTTTTCTCTTCATTCACTATAGTCTGAGCCATCTCTTTAAATTGACGTGCATGCTGAGCTTCGCTCATCTCGATTATATTATCCACAAGACCTTCTCTTATCCTATCATTCAAATCAGCAAGATAATCAAGCCCTGTTGCCTTTCTCATTCTCTTGCTGTCTGCATATGCATCATACAATTTGTCATCATCTCTATATTCTGGGATGATGTCCGGCGACATTGCATCAGGTAGTCTTAGCAATATTCCTTGCTTATATTTTCTGAGTTCATACATTTGAATATATCCTGTCGATGGCAACATCTCACTGTAAAAGCAATTTCTGTAGCCATCCAGTTCACATATCTCAATGATATCTCCAGGATTTCTGATTTCCAGAAGTCTTGCTTTTTCGTTCAATAAATTCTTCTTCCATAGTTTGACTGCTTCATCAACAC
>JAAYIA010000016.1 GCA_012735145.1 Clostridiales bacterium
CCGTCAATGATGGAACTGTCGATGCAGACTATGAAGTAGTTGATGAGGAATAATTTAAAATAGTTCAAAATAGCACAGAAGAATAACTTATAGAGGTAAACAACAGCATGGCAGATAAACGGGATTATTATGAAGTCCTTGGAATAAATAAAGAAGCATCTGACGACGAAATCAAAAAAGCTTATCGTAAGAAGGCGTTGAAGTATCATCCGGATAAAAATCCGGATGATAAGGCTGCGGAAGAAAAATTCAAAGAGGCAAATGAGGCCTATGAGATTCTTTCTGATCCTGATAAAAAAAGCAAGTATGACCGATTTGGCCATGCGGGCGTAGATCCGAGCTATGGAGGAGGAGCAGGAGGTTTCGGAGGCTTTGGAGACTTTGGTGGTTTCGGAGGCTTTGGCGGAGGCACTCAAGGAATGAGCTTCGACGATATATTCGATATGTTCGGTGGGTTTGGCAGTGGAAGACGCTCATCGGCTAATCGAAACGGGCCTCAGAAGGGCCGTGATCTGCAAAAAACCATAACAATTGATTTTACGGATGCAATTTTTGGATGTAGTAAGCAGATTGAAATAACCAAGGATGTGAAGTGCAAGACGTGCAATGGAACAGGTGCCAAAGAGGGCACGGAAAAAAAGACCTGCGATGCTTGTGGCGGAAGCGGACAGGTGACTCATGTGACCGAGACTCCTTTGGGAAGGTTCCAGAATGTTACAACTTGCAGTAAGTGTGGTGGTACCGGACAGATAATTGAGTCTCCGTGTCCTGATTGTAAGGGAACCGGCAAAATAAGAAAGACCGTAAAGATAAAAGTGGATATTCCGAAGGGTGTTGACAATGATAGCGTCGTAACCTTGAGAGGGCAGGGAGCCCCGGGTATCAACGGTGGACCGAACGGAGATTTGTATATTGTTATCAATGTCAGACCTCACAGTACATACAAGCGTAGAGGAGACAATCTATATCTCGAGATGCCGATTACATATGAGCAGGCTGTTTTGGGAGATAAAGTGTCTGTACCGGGCTTTGGAGAGACTTACAGCTATAGCATTTCACCGGGAACACAAACCGGATCGTCGTTCAGGCTTAAGGGAAAAGGAGCTCCTAATGTCAGAACCGGCAGGAAAGGCGATTTGTATGTTAAGGTAGTCATTGAAGTTCCTACGAAGTTAAGTAACAAGGAAAAGAAAGCTATTAAAGAAATGTCTGAGGCTGTTGGCCCAAAAGCATATCCTAAGAAGAGCAAATTTGACAGTCTGAAATTCTGATTATTAGGAAGATAAAGAAAACAGGTATATTTGTATGAATATACCTGTTTTTGATTTGCAATTATTATTGATTGGGAAAATTTTTTATATATTCATTTCGATGGAAACAGGGCAGTGATCGCTTCCAAATATGTCGGTATGGATGGTTGCATCCAGAAGTTTATCACAGAGCCTTTCGGATATTATAAAATAATCTATACGCCAACCGGCATTGTTTGCACGTGCATTGAATCTGTATGTCCACCAAGAATAGGTTACGGTTTCTGGATATAGATAACGGAAAGTATCTGTGAATCCCGAATCGAGCAATTCTGTAAATTTACCCCGTTCTTCGTCAGAGAAGCCAGCATTACCTTTGTTAGACTTCGGATTTTTGAGGTCGATTTCGTGATGTGCAACATTTAAATCTCCGCAGTAGATTACCGGTTTGTTTTTATCCAGCTCAATAATATATTCGCGCATCGCATCCTCAAATTCACATCTGTAATCTATTCGAGCAAGACCATCTTGTGCATTGGGAATGTAGCAGCAGATAAGATAGAATTCAGGGTATTCGAGTGTTATGACACGTCCCTCGTCGTCGTGTTCGCCATTTATTCCATACGAAACAGAAAGAGGCTCTCCGATTGTTTTTCTTGCAAAGATAGCAGTTCCGGAATAGCCTTTCTTGTGCGCATAGTTGTAATATTCATAGTAGTCATCATGACAGAAGTCTGCTTGACCCTTTTGCATTTTGATTTCCTGTAAGCAGAAGAAGTCTGCGTTAGAAGATCTAAAAACTTCTTCAAAGCCTTTTTTGAGTACAGCTCTAAAACCGTTAACATTCCAACTTACAAATTTCATTATATTATTATCTCCAATCATTATTTAATCATATATGGTTTTGCGGTGTAATCTGTATATTTGTTGAGGCCACGTATAAGTGCGTATCCTGTGCCTTTATCGGTATTGTTCAGGAAAAACACATCATAGTCACGACCTTTTTTGAGTTTTTTGTTTTTGTATTGGACAGTTACTTTTGCATCTGCCCGATGTTTTCTGAGATTATAGCTATCTTTGCTGAAGCTGATATCACATTTAGAAATAGAAATACGGTCAGTGTATGAATTAATGGCTCTCGTCTTGTAGGTTTTGTTTGGCTTGATATACCAGAAATTATGGTCAACATTTCCTTCGATACCGCCACTCTTTGCTGATTCTGAACATTGCCAAAAAGAATATCTTGCCTTGAGAGCTGTCGACTTGCCATATTGAGCAATCCATAGGACTGCTTCGTCATCGATAAGATTGGCATCCATATAGTTTGTAAACATATCGTAGTTGGCATATATTCCCGGCTCATATCCGGCATTTTGTACAATTCGGCAAAAAGACAGAACGATGTCATGATACATATACGCAGCATACATATTACCTGACTCTATTGCTTTTTCAAGTCTTCCATCAGGGTATGTTTCATAATCGATAACAATCGGGAGATCGATATCGAGGCCCCGTACGAGAGAGAGGATATAATTTGCTTCTGCAACAGCCTCGTTAGGAGTAACTGCTTGAGAATAAAAATATACCCCGACCATAAGACCTGCTTTGGTAGCACCACGAATATTTTGTTTGTAATATTTATCTTCAAATAGCTCGCCTTTGCCTGCTGAACGATAGCCGGCACGAACAAATACAAAGTCGACTCCACTCGACTTAACTTTCGTCCAATTAATCTTGTCGCCTTGATGTTCTGAAACATCGAGACCGTTTATGACTGCGTTATCGGCAAAACGCTTGGCATGAACATAACCTTCGTCATTTAAGCGAATAGATGAGCCGCTTCGAATATAGTCCACAAGGTTAAATATTAGTATGAATACTATCAGAATAATAAATGATTTGAGCTTGTTGTTGCGAATTCTTCTTGACCAAGTTCTTCGAATCTGTGCCGGAATACTTCTCTTCTGCTGACTCCGAGGGCCATGTTTCTGAGGTGTGTTGTTTGGCATAGTTTTCTCCCCGATTTTTATGTTCTGGTATGTTATTCTGGTATGATTAAAAAATTTATTACGAATGTTTTTAATAGTACAATATTTATTTAATCATAGTAATAGTTTAACATAATGCAACCTTATTGTTGAAATTATATACAGATATATTTCGCAATTTATGATAGAATAAAACCACTAAAGGTTTATCACTGATAGATTATTTATAGTTGTTAAAGGAGATTGTACTATGGTTAATGAAAAATATTACGGATATGGAACCGCACCAAGTCTAATTCGTGAACTATTTGCTTATGGATTACAGAAGTCAAAGGAGATTGGCAAGGACAAGGTCTTTGACTATTCCCTTGGAAACCCAAGTATTCCAGCACCGGCAAAAGTAAATGAAACAATCAAAAAACTCGTGGATGAGGAAGACTCCATCCTGCTACACGGATACTCTATGGCACCGGGATTTGAGAGCACACGTGAAGCTATAGCTAAAAATTTGAGAGATAGATTTTCTACAAATGCCCAAGCAAGCGAGATTTACCTTACATGCGGTTGTGCACCTGCACTGGTTTCCGTAGCTAAGGCCCTTACATGTAAACCGGAAGATAACTTTATCTGTATTGCACCATATTTCCCAGAATATAATGTATTCTTCACCGTAGGTGGAGGACATGTTAAGGTTGTTGCACCTGACGTTCCTGATTTTCAGATTAACCTCGAGGCACTGGAAGCAACGATTGATGAAAATTCTGTAGCAGTAATAATAAACTCACCAAACAACCCTTCCGGAGTTGTTTATACAGAAGAAACACTCAGAAAAATCGGAGATATGCTTGACAAGAAAGCTGCCGAATACGGACATCCTATTTACATCCTCGCTGATGAGCCATACAGAGAACTCGTTTATGGTGGTGCTAAGGTTAAATTTATTCCTGAAGTTTACGATAATACTATCGTATGCTACTCATGGTCAAAGAGCTTGTCTTTGCCTGGTGAGCGTATCGGATACGTATATATTCCTGGAAAATGTGAGAACCGCGAGGAAATCTATGCTGCAATGGCAGGGGCTACAAGAGACCTCGGAGCAGTTTGTCCTCCAACATTGATGCAGAGAGTAGTTGAAGAGTGTGTAGTTTGTGATCCTGACCTAGCTGCTTATGATCAGAACCGAAACGATCTCTATAATGGACTCATTGATATGGGATATGAATGTGCAAAACCTGATGGTGCTTTCTATCTGTTTATGAAAGCTCCTAATGGAGACGATATGGCATTCTCAGAAGTAGCAAAGCTTGAAGAGAATATCCTTATCGTTCCGGGGACAGGATTTGGTTGCCCTGGATATCTTAGACTCGCATATTGTGTATCGAACGAAATGATTAAAAACTCACTTCCTGGATTTAAGAGACTTATCGAGAAATACGGAAAGTAGTCAAACATCAATTGTATAAAAAAAGAGCCTCATGTCGAGGCTCTTTTTTTGTAACAAAAAATACAATTGGTTAATTTCAAAAAAATGTTGTACAATAATAAGAACAATAAGATGCCTCTCAGTTTAGTGTATTATGAATTTCTTTGTGAGAAGAAGAGGAGGAATGACACATGAAAAGGAATTATTTTGATTTAAGTGGTAGAGTTGCATTTGTTACCGGCTGCTCAACCGGCCTCGGAGTACAAATGGCCAAGGCTCTTGCAAGTTGCGGATGCAATATTGTTGCTGTTGCAAGGAGACAGAACCTTATTGATGAGGTTGCAAAAAATATTGCTGAAGAGTTTGGAGTTGAGACAATGGCCATCCGTTGTGACATTACGGATACAGAAATGGTAAATGCTGTTGTGAAGGAGGTTATGGACAGATTTGGTAGAATAGATATCTTGATCAATAATGCAGGAACCGGAGCTGTAGCACCGGCTGAAGACATTACAGATGAACAGTTTAGTCATGAGATGGAGGTTGACTTATTCGGTTCATTCAAGGTTGCTCGTGCTATTGCAAAGCAGGCGATGATACCGGCTCAATATGGACGTATTATCAATATCGCTTCAATGTATGGACTTGTTGGCAATAAGATTGCAGGCTCTGCGCCATATCACGCAGCAAAAGGTGGTGTTGTAAATATGACACGTGCACTCGCAGCAGAGTGGGGAAAACACAAGATAACTGTCAATGCGATTTGTCCGGGATATTTCTATACTCCGCTGACACAGGAAACTCTGGACTCGGAGTTCTTCCAGGAAAATGCTAAGACTATGATTCCACTTGAAAGATACGGAAATGAAGGGGAGCTCGATTCAGCAGCATGCTTCCTAGCGGCAGATGCTTCAGCATATGTTACCGGAGTCATGCTCCCTGTAGACGGAGGATACACCTGCATGTAGGTTTTACTGCAAAATACATATGAGATTATATTGAGACTATATAATAAGGGTTGAAATTTGCATTATTACTTGAAATCGCTATAAGTATAACGTATAATGACGGTTGCGAATTGGTATATTTAATAACGAAAGTGGGGTAAATTAATGGCAAATATTAAATCCGCAAAGAAAAGAATCAAGGTAATCGACAAGAAGACAGCACGTAACGTAAGAGTGAAAAACCACGTTAAGAAAGCTGTTAAGGAGTTTCTTGTAGCAATCGAAGAAGGTAATGTCGAAGAGGCAGAAAAGACTTTCCTTGTTGCTGAGAAAAAGCTTATGCAGGCAGCTGCAAAGGGTACTTTTCATAAGAACACCGTTTCAAGAAAGATTTCCAGATTCGAGAGAAAGCTCAATGCTCTTAAGAACGGCAACGTTGTAGAAGAGCCTGTCAAGAAAGCTGTTGAGAAGGCAGAACCTGTTGCAGAAACAGTAGTAAGCGCTTCCATGAAGAAGGATGAACTTCTTGCAATCGCTGAGGAAAAAGGTGTAGAAATTTCTTCCAAAGCAACAAAGGCAGAGATCGTCGAAGCTCTTGAGGCAAAGTAATCTCACCCGTCCCCACAGGCGTATAAGTTAAATGCGCAAACAGCCGGAGTGTCTCCCGGCTGTTTTTTAATATAAAAGTCCATAATACACGCTTAAATTATTAGTCGACTTTTTTTTTCCTTCAATGTCATTTATAATATAGTAATCAAATCATTATTTTAGAGGTGAAAATGAACTATTTACAGAATATAAGAAATTTTAGCATTATAGCTCATATCGATCATGGTAAGTCAACTCTTGCAGATCGTCTGATTGAGAGGACCGGACTTGTTGATAAGAGAGATATGAAAGAACAATATCTCGACAACATGGACATAGAGCGAGAGAGAGGAATTACCATAAAGCTCCAAACGACGAGATTGAGTTATAAAGCAAAAGATGGCCAAGACTATATCCTCAACTTAGTTGATACTCCGGGACATGTCGATTTTAACTACGAAGTTTCTCGTTCCCTTGCGGCATGTGACGGAGCTGTTTTGGTTGTTGATGCAACTCAAGGTGTAGAAGCACAGACACTTGGAAATGTATATCTTGCTCTCGATGAAGATCTGGAAATTTTACCTGTGCTCAATAAGATGGATCTTGACTCTGCAAGACCTGAAGAAGTAAGAGCAGAAATAGAAGAAGTAATAGGTCTTGATGCGTCTGAGGCTCCGGAAATTTCAGCAAAGACTGGTATGGGTATTGATAATATGCTCGAAAAGCTTATAGAAGTAATTCCACCTCCAACAGGAGATCCGAATGCTCGCCTTAAAGCCCTAATTTTCGATTCTTATTATGATACTTATAAAGGAGTTGTCATATATACAAGAATTTTTGATGGCAAAATCAAAAAAGGCGATGACATCAAGATGATGAGCACAGGGAAGAACTATGAGGTAACAGAGGTAGGATATTGTATTCCGGGTATGTTGCCTGCGGAGGAGCTTAAGGCCGGTGAAGTTGGATATATATGCGGAAGTATCAAACAAGTAGCTGATGCAAGGGTGGGAGATACCATTACACTTGCAGAAAATCCGACGGAAAAACCACTGAAGGGGTATAAGAAAGCTCAGTCTATGGTTTACTGTGGCATCTTTCCTGCAGATGGAGAGAAATATGAGAATGTTAAGGATGCTTTAGAGAAGCTTCAAGTAAACGATGCCGCATTTAATTTTGAACCTGAGAGTTCAGCTGCACTTGGATTCGGGTTTAGATGTGGATTTCTTGGACTCCTTCATATGGATGTAATAATTGAAAGACTGGCAAGAGAATTCGATCTCGATGTTATAACAACATTGCCTTCGGTAGTCTATAAAGTAATTATGAAAGATGGACAAGTTTTGGATATTCAAAACCCGTCAAACCTTCCTTCACCTACCGAAATTGCACATATAGAAGAACCAATCGTTAGGGCTGACATAATGACGCCAAATGAACACGTTGGAAGTATTATGTCGCTTTGTCAGAATAGAAGAGGTAAGCTTATTCATATGGAATATATGACTAAAACCAGAGTTCAGCTACATTATGAGATACCTCTTAATGAAGTAATATACGACTTTTTTGACGCACTAAAATCCAGAACAAGAGGATATGCCTCGCTTGATTATGAATTCATCAGATATGAACAATCAAAATTGGTCAAGCTTGATATACTCCTGAACAGAGAATTGATTGATGCACTTAGCGTAATCGTTCCGGAAGAACAGGCTGCAAGTAAGGGTAGGGGAATTTGTGAAAAACTTAAGGATATAATTCCAAGACACCAATTTGAAGTACCAATCCAAGCGGCTGTAGGACAGAAGATAATTGCTCGGGAGACTGTCAGAGCATATAGAAAAGATGTCTTAGCAAAATGTTATGGTGGTGATATAAGTCGTAAGAAGAAACTGCTTGAGAAACAGAAAGCAGGCAAGAAAAGAATGCGTCAGTTTGGATCAGTTACAGTTCCTCAAGAGGCTTTTACGGAAGTTCTCAAGCTTGATGATGGAAAGTAATTTCAAAGTTAGGAAGGCGGGGATATATGTACATATTCCTTTTTGTGTGCAGAAATGTAATTATTGCGCGTTTTTATCAGCCCCTGCAAGTGAGGAAGTTCGCCTAAAATATGTGGAGGCCCTCCTTCAAGAAATATATTTATACAGTGCTGGCAAGAAAGCAATAGAAGCAGACAGTATATATTTTGGAGGTGGTACGCCAAGCTTACTCACACCTGAACAGATTGAAGCAATTATATACAAGATCAGAGAAACATTTGCAGTTACTGGTGATGCAGAAATAACCCTTGAAGCGAATCCTGGGACTCTGGGAGAAGACGAGAGAGCGATTTTTGACAAATTATTAAAGTTAAAACAAGCCGGAGTAAACAGATTGTCTCTTGGCGTTCAGTCCATGAACGACAAGACTCTTAAGACGCTGGGAAGAATTCATTCGTCTGCAGATGTTATAAGGGATATCGAAATTGCGAGAAAGGCAGGCTTCAATAATATCAGTATGGATATTATTATATCGATACCCAGAGTATACACAGATAGTCCAATGGCTCAAACAACTGAGGAAATATCAATCACCGACATTAAGAAAATTATTGGGCTAGAACCTGAACATATATCTTGTTACAGCCTGCAACTCGAAGAAGGAACCACATTCTATCAAATGGCGGAACAAGGCTTGCTCAAGGAAGTGTCAGATATTGAGGATAGAAGCACATACCAAGAGATATGTAAAATACTGAAACAAAATGGATATGAACATTATGAGATAAGTAATTTTGCTCGCAAAAAATCTGCAAAGGATATCGATTTTCGTTCCCGACACAACTCAAAATATTGGAATATGTCGGATTATGTCGGTCTAGGCGTAGGTGCAAGTGGTTTTTTGAAAGGAAGAAGATATAAAAATGTTTCTTCTATTGATAAATACATAAGTTCAATATTGGAAGGAAGAAAACCTATAGAGGAAACATATATAAATACCGAGCATGACTCAATAAGCGAATCGGTATTTACAGGTCTTAGAAGGAAAGAAGGAATAGCTTATGAGGAGGCTGTTTGTTTTCTGAGATCTGATAATCCCAAAATAATTGAAAATATCAAAAATAATAGTGAAACCGTGTTTTGGCAGTACTACGATGATGCCAGAAAAGAAGCGGAGGAATTTGAGGCGAATGGTTACCTGGTTATAGACAGAGAAGGCATAAGGTTTACAGAATCCGGAATAGATATCAGCAACAAGATAATGGCTTTATTTGTATAGTTGAAAAGAAGGGTTTTCTTATAAAAGTGATAGATAAAAGGAAGGGATAGAGTGATGAAAAAATATATTATGGCACTTGATCAGGGTACGACAAGTTCGAGAACCATCATATATGATAAGAAGGGGAATATCATATCGGTTGCTCAGAAAGAATTTACTCAGTATTTTCCACAAGAAGGTTGGGTGGAGCATGATGCTATGGAAATATGGGCAACTCAGATTGGCACAGCCCACGAAGCTTTGCTCGAAGCCGGCCTTACCTATAAGAATATTGCAGCAATTGGAATTACCAATCAAAGAGAAACTACTGTCGTTTGGAATAAAAATACGGGAGAACCGATATATCATGCAATTGTGTGGCAGTGCAGAAGAACTGCTGATTATGCGACAAAACTCAAACCTTACGAAGCTATGATTAGAGAGAAGACGGGATTGCTTGCGGATCCTTATTTCAGTGGAACAAAACTTGCATGGATACTCGACAATGTTGAAGGTGCAAGGGAAGCAGCAGAGAATGGGGATTTGCTTTTTGGAACGATTGAAAGCTGGCTTATTTGGAAGATGACAGATGGCAAAGTTCATGTATCAGACTACTCAAATGCGTGCAGAACTATGCTTTTTAACATCAACACACTTGAGTGGGACAGGGAACTCTGTGATCTTCTCAATATACCTATGTGTATGTTGCCACAACCTGCTGAATGTTCAGCACACTACGGTGACACAGCGCATGAAATTCTGGGAGGTCCTGTACCGATTACAGGAGCAGCAGGTGATCAACAGGCTGCTTTGTTCGGAGAGGCTTGTTTTAATGAAGGAGATGTCAAGAGTACATATGGAACAGGAAACTTTCTCCTTCTAAATACAGGAGAAAAACCTGTAATGTCCGGGAACGGTCTCCTTACAACAATCGCGTGGGGATTGGACGGTAAAGTCTTTTATGCCCTTGAAGGTTCTGTCTTCGTATGTGGCGCTGCCGTACAGTGGCTCAGAGACCAGATGAACTTTTTTAAAACAGCGCCGGAATCAGAGGGAATAGCTCGTCAGGTGGATGATTGTGGCGGAGTTTATGTAGTTCCAGCATTTGTAGGTTTAGGCGCTCCATACTGGGACCCGGATGCCAGGGGATCAATATTTGGAATTACGAGAGGAACTCGCAGAGAACATATTGTTAGGGCCACTCTTGCATCGCTAGCATACCAAAATCAAGACTTGCTTTCTGCTATGGAAGCGGACACAGGCTGTAAAATCGATACGCTCAAGGTAGATGGTGGAGCTGCAATGAACAATCTCCTTATGCAATTTCAAGCTAATATTTCAGATATAGATATCGTGAGATATTCGTCAATTGAGTCTACGTCACTTGGAGCTGCTTATTTTGCGGGTCTACAAATAGGATATTATGAGAGCTTAGAAGATATAATAGAAAGCAAAGAGATTGCCAAAAAATTCACACCTTCGCTTGACTCCGAAACAAGGAAGAAAAAGCTAGAGGGATGGCATAAAGCCGTAAAAGCAACGATGAGTTATCATGTTTAGAATAAATTAACAGATGTATTACCTGTTATATAAAATTTAGAATAGAAATTTTCAATATAGCGATGTTTTATTATGTTTTTTTTCAATAAAATGACTTGCAAGAAATCATGAGATCGTTAAAATGTAATCATATAAATAGGTCGGCTGATGATTGCAGGAGAGTACTTAAGTGTACACCGAAGGATTAAGTCGTTTGATGTAGCAACCCAGACGATTCTATCTCAGGTAAACGGACTGTTATCGGACGAGACCCTGGAGAGTACGGACTTCGACACCGAAGGGGCAATTCCTTAAGAGCAATGGGAAGAAACTCTCAGGTACAAGGGACAGGGCAGCTTAGCTAAGGGGTTAGGCTGTCCTTTTTGGTGGGAATTTAGAGAAATGATTATTATTACTAATAATGACAAGGTGTACGAAAAGTTTTCAGAAAGATATAAAGTCGTTCTTATTGACGGAACATACAAGGATGTACTTATAAAAGTGAGAGATATGATACACTTGGGACACAAGTTGTTGACACACCCTCTTATGGGAAGTGTTAAACCTAATGAGACACCATACAGGAGCATAGCTATTGCAGATCAAATCGACCGAGTCGATACAGGCGATATCATTATTATCGAAGAGTCGATTATGACATTCGACAAATTCGCAAAGGTAGACAGACCCAATAGAGGTCAAGACGCCACTACGACGATGAAGGTTGACTACGCAGAGATCGACCTATCACTTATAGGAAACGCTATCGATAGATAGCACACTCTGAAGCATGTAAGGAGGTATTCACATGAAACTGGAATTGGGTCTTATCAAGATTGAAGACATTCAGTTTGCTTCGGAATCCAAGATTGACGGCACTACTCTCTTTGTAGATAAAGAGACTGTTAAGAAAATCGTCTTGGAGGATGAAGTCCTGGTTAGCTGTGACGTAGATATAGCAAAGCCGGGAGAATCTGTTCGAATTACACCTGTTAAGGATGTAATTGAACCAAGAGTTAAAGTAGAAGGCACAGGAGGAGTATTCCCGGGCTGGATGCACAAGGTTGACACAGTAGGAAGCGGCAGAACAAACGTACTTAAAGGATGTGCTGTTGTAACCGCGGGTAAGGTTGTCGGATTCCAAGAAGGAATTATTGACATGAGTGGTGAGGGTGCAAAATACACACCTTTTTCCAAACTTAATAACTTGGTACTCATAATTGAGCCGGATGAGAGTAAAGATCAGCACACTTATGAGAAAGCACTTAGACTCGCCGGTCTTAGAGTTGCAACTTATTTGGGAGAGCTTGCAAGAGAACTTTCCGCGAAAGAAGTCAAGACATTTGAATCTTGCACTATACCAGAGGGTATTGAGAAATATCCCGGACTGCCTAGAGTTGCTTATGTTTTGATGCTACAGAGTCAGGGACTTTTGCATGACACATATGTATATGGAGTGGACATTAAGCAATCGCTTACTACAATGTTAATGCCAACTGAGATTTTTGACGGAGCCATTATCTCAGGAAACTGTGTATCAGCATGTGATAAGAACACAACATTCCATCATCAAAACAACCCTGTTGTTGAAGAGCTGTTTGCAGAGCACGGCAAGACAATCAACTTTGTCGGTGTGATTATTACAAATGAGAATGTCTACCTTGCTGACAAGGAAAGATCGTCCAACTGGTCAGCTAAGATGTGCAAATTCTTGGGAGTTGATGGGGTTATTATTTCTCAAGAAGGTTTCGGAAACCCTGATACAGACCTGATTATGAACTGCAAGAAGATTGAGGCAGAGGGAATTAAGACAGTTATCATAACAGATGAGTATGCAGGTAGAGACGGAGCTTCACAGTCTTTGGCTGACGCTGATAAGGCTGCTGATGCTGTTGTTACAGGCGGAAATGCCAATGTGGTTATCAAGCTGCCTAAAATGGACAAGATTATAGGTCATATTGAAGCTGTTGATATTATCGCTGGCGGCTGGGACGGTTCCTTGCAGGAAGATGGCTCTATCGAAGCTGAACTTCAGGTAATAACCGGAGCTACTAACGAAATGGGCTTCAATTGTTACAGTGCAAGATAAGGAGGCGTGAGAGATGATTAAAATAGTACATTATATAAATCAATTCTATGCCGGAGTTGGAGGAGAGGATAAGGCAGATGTCGGTCCTGAGAAAATGGCTACCATACCACCAATTTCGAACGCATTGAAAGCACAGTTCAAGGGAGAGGCAGATGTTGTTGCTACTGTATATTGCGGAGATTCTTACTTCGCAGAGAATACAGAAGCTGCTCTTGAGTCTATCCTCGCTTACATTGAAGAAGAGAAACCAGACTTGGTTGTAACAGGCCCGGCATTTAACGCAGGACGTTATGGTGTTGCTGCAGGTAATATTGCAGCGGCAGTAACAGAAAAGCTTGGTATTAAATCAATTTCCGGAATGTATATTGAGAACCCCGGTGCGGACATGTTCAAAGGAAAGACATACATCGTATCGACCAGGAATTCTGCAGTGGGAATGAAAGATGCTCTTCCTTTAATGGCAAAACTGGCTCTTAAACTCGTAAAGGGTGAGGAAATTGGTTCTGCTGAAGAGGAAGGATATATATCAAGAGGTGTTCGAGTTCCTGTATGGGAAAAAGAAAGAGGTGCAAGAAGAGCAGTTAATATGCTTCTTAATAAGCTCAATGGTGAGGAGTATATTACAGAGTTTCCAATGCCAATGTTTGATAAAGTTGATCCTAATGCAGCGATTAAAGATATCACAAAGGCAAAGGTAGCTCTCGTTACTTCAGGCGGAATAGTTCCTAAGGGAAATCCTGACCACATCGAGTCATCATCGGCTTCTCATTATGGTAAATATGATATTGATGGAGTTTCCGATTTAACAGCAGAAACATTTCAGACTGCTCACGGCGGATATGACCCTGTGTACGCTAATGATGATGCTGACAGAGTTCTTCCTGTAGATATTATGAGAGATCTCGAGAAGGAAGGAAAAATTGGAAAGCTTCACAGATACTATTACTCAACAGTTGGAAATGGTACTTCGGTAGCTAACTCCAAGAAATATGCTGAAGAGATTGCAAAAGAGCTCGTAGCGGATGGAGTGGATGCTGTAATACTGACTTCGACATGAGGAACCTGTACTCGTTGCGGTGCAACGATGGTTAAAGAAATGGAAAGAGCCGGCCTTCCAACGGTACACATGTGCACGGTTGTTCCAATTTCACTTACAGTTGGAGCAAATAGGATTGTTCCAGCAATTGCAATTCCACACCCTCTTGGCAACCCGGTACTTGATCATGAGGAAGAGAAGAAGCTAAGAAGAGGTCTTGTTGAGAAGGCGCTTAAGTCGCTCGAGACAGAGGTTGATGGGCAGACAGTATTTGAGGACTAATATTATATTTGTGTAGGAGAGTGAAAATATGTCAAAGATCTATGACATCATTATTATCGGCGCAGGCCCGGGAGGGCTTGCTGCCGGACTGTATGCCGGAAGAGCTAAGATGAAAACACTTATCATCGAAAAAGGCAAAGACGGTGGACAGATTGCAATTACCCACGAGATTGAGAACTATCCGGGATCGCTTCTTGAGGGAGAAAGCGGACCATCTTTGATGGAACGTTTCTCAAAGCAGGCAGAGAAGTTCGGCTGTGAAAAGGTTTATGATTCGGTTGTGGAAGTTGTGCTTGAAGGTGATATTAAGACTGTAAAATGTAAGAATGAAACATATCAGGCAAAATCAATCATCATCGGAACAGGAGCATCTCCAACCAAGATTGGTTGTCCGGGAGAAACGGAACTTACCGGAAAGGGAGTCTCGTATTGCGCAACCTGCGATGCAGGATTCTTTGAGGATTTCGAAGTATACGTAATGGGCGGGGGCGACGCAGCTGTTGAGGAAGCACTGTACCTAACAAAGTTTGCTCGAAAGGTTACCATTATTCACCGCAGAGATGAGCTGCGTGCTGCAAAGTCTATTCAGGACAAGGCTTTTGCCAATCCAAAAATCGACTTTATGTGGAGCACAGTTATCGAAGAGCTTAAGGGAGATGGGATTCTGGATCACATGGTGGTTAAGAGTACCAAGACCGGGGAGCTTACAGATGTATATGCGGACGAAGATGATGGAATGTTCGGAGTATTTGTCTTTATCGGATACAAGCCTGCAAGTCAGCTTTTTGTAGGAACAGGTCTTGAGATGGATGAGAAAGGATATATTCCGACAGATGATCAGATGAGAACCAATATTCCCGGAGTATATGCTATCGGAGATATCAGAGTAAAAGAGCTGAGACAGGTTGTGACTGCTGCAGCAGATGGAGCAATAGCTGCATGGCAGGCTGCTAAGTATGTCGAAGAACAATAATTGATTGTAGTAAAGGAGAACAACAATGTTAGAACTGGATAAAACAACGTTTGAACCTGAAGTACTTCAGGCAGAAGGCTATGTAGTAGTTGACTTCTATGGCAATGGCTGTGTACCATGTGAGGCTCTTATGCCACATGTTCACGCACTTGCAGATGAGTACGGCGATAAGCTCAAATTCTGTGCTCTTAATACATCCAAGGCAAGAAGATGTGCAATTTCACAGAAGGTGCTAGGACTTCCTACCGTCGTCGTGTATAAGGATGGAGAAAAACTCGAGGAGCTGATTAAGGAAGATGCAACACCTGAAGCTGTAAAAGCAATGGTAGAGAAGTATATCTAAATAATTACGCTGATAAAGTGCAGTGTATTTTAGACAATAATTTTATAAGAAAGAAAGGAGAAATAAGTATGGCGATTCTTGAAGGTAAGAAGATTGTAGTAATCGGAGACCGTGATGGAATTCCAGGTCCAGCAATCGCTGCTTGTACAGAGACTGCCGGTGGTGAAACAGTCTTTTCATCAACCGAGTGCTTTGTCTGAACAGCTGCAGGAGCTATGGATTTGGAGAATCAAAAGAGAGTTAAGGCATTCGCAGAAGAGTACGGTCCGGAGAACATAATAGTTGTTGTCGGAGCGGCTGAGGGTGAGTCCGCAGGTCTTGCGGCTGAAACCGTGTCTGCAGGAGATCCAACTTTCGCAGGTCCATTAGCAGGAGTCTCGTTGGGACTCGCGTGTTATCATATATGTGAGCCAGTGATCAAAGAAGAAGTTGATCCTGACGTATACGATGAGCAGATTAGTATGATGGAAATGGTACTGGATGTAGATGACATCTGTAATGAGATGGAAACTATAAGAAATGAATACTGTCAGTTTCTGTAGAAATACAGGACATGATTCATAAAGCGATTTGGGAATACACAAATAATCCCGTAATTGTAGAGAGGACGGGGCCTTGCCCCGTCCTCTTAATCCAATATTGAAAGGATATTGAATATGAGTAACAGCGTAATAAAGGGAGCGGGCTATGTTCTCGTTCATGTACCCGGTATGCTTATTGACCATGGTACAACGCAGACAACAGAAAGAGTTGTCAATCCGGATTCTGAATATTTGAAGGAGTTGCCTGCACACATCAGATCTTATGAAGCATGTGTCGCATATCCGCCTAACCAGACATATATTGGAAACCTTCCAATTGAAGATCTCGCAGGCTTTGAAATGCCATGGGCAGATAAGGCTGTAGAGAAGGCGAGCAGATATGGACAGTTTGGAGAGATAATGCCTGAAGCAGAATTCATATTGCTTATGCAGATTTGTGATGCTTTTGACTTGCTTCACCTAAGTAAGGGATTCGTTTCGGCTCACAGAGCTGAAATCGAAGCTCATACTCTTATGACAGAAGAAATTTTGGCACTTCTCAAAGAAGGCGTTGATGCAGATGACATCAAACACTTTGTTGAGGAAGAAGGAGCAGAAGAAATAACATATGAAGATAAGGTCGTCGGATATGTCAGAAGAGCTCATGACGTTGATGCTAACCTATCTGCACACGTTATGTTTGAAAACCTCGTTGCAAAAGCATCAGGAGTTCTATCAATACTTCATCTGCTTAAAAACTCAGGAATAGATCCGGCAGAAGTAGAGTATGTAATCGATGCGTCTGAGGAAGCTTGTGGAGATATGAATCAAAGAGGCGGAGGAAACTTTGCAAAAGCTGAAGCAGAAGTTGTAGGGCTTGTCAATGCAACAGGTTCAGACACAAGGAGTTTCTGTGCAGGTCCGGCACACGCTATGGTAGAGGCAGCCTCTCTTGTTAAGGCAGGAGCATACAAAAATGTAGTAGTAGTCGGCGGCGGATGCAGTGCTAAGCTTGGAATGAATGGTAAAGATCACCTCAAGAAGGGTCTGCCAATTCTGGAAGATTGTCTTGGTGGATTTGCTATTCTTATATCGGAAAATGACGGGATTTCTCCTGAAATCAACCTTGGCGTTTTGGGTAGACATACAGTAGGAACAGGGGCAGCTCCACAGAAGGTTATCGAATCTCTTGTTACCAATCCGCTCGGTGCTAACGGTATGAAAATTACAGATGTAGATAAGTTTTCAGCAGAAATGCAGAACCCTGATATAACCAAGCCTGCAGGGGCAGGAGATGTTCCGGAATCAAACTACAAGATGATAGCAGCTCTCGGCGTTAAACTGGGACAGCTTGAGAGAACAGATATCCCGAGTTTCATCGTAGAACATGGACTCAAAGGGTTTGCCCCTACTCAGGGACATGTTCCTTCAGGAGTGCCTTATGTTGGGTATTGCAGGAAGAGCATAATGGAAGGCAAGACTAAGAACGCTATGATAATTGGTAAGGGATCATTGTTCTTAGGAAGAATGACAAACCTCTTTGACGGAGTTTCCTTCCTTATTCAGGCGAATACAAAAGCCGAGACCGCAACATCAGCTATATCCGAAGAAGAGGTAAAGGGAATGATTGCAAAGGCAATGAAGGAATTTGCCGCTTCGATGCTGTCAGAATAGAGAGGTGAAGTATGGCAAATGGAATTGA
>JAAYIA010000017.1 GCA_012735145.1 Clostridiales bacterium
CTAAACGGAGCAGAAGACCTTTGTTCACCTATCGTAGCTAAGGATATGTATGACAATATTCCTGGTGCCGAATGGCATATGTTTGCTAATTCAAGGCATATGTGCTTCGTTGAAGATCATGATGAATATGTAGGAGTTATTATCGACTGGATGAATAGACACGATAAATAATTAAGTGTTGCATTTATGTGTTAGTAGTATCGTTTTATAAAGCGGTATGAAAAATATATTTTTATGTTATAGGAGGAAATTATATGTTACAACAACTTAAGAAATTCCCATTCGGTTTCATAGTTTGCTGTCTTTCATTCACATTTGAAAGACTTGCATATTATACAGGAAAATGGGGAATCGCGATCTTTGTAGTTCTTGAAGCCGCTAACGGCGGTTTGGGGCTCGATCGTGCAATGGGACCTATCTTTTCGGCGCAGATTGTTGCTTGGACCTATATCACACCTATTATTGGGGGATATATCGCTGACAGATGGATCAGTCCAAGATGGCTCGTTCCTTTTGGAGAACTTCTGATGGCAGCAGGCTGGTTCAGCATAGCATTTGCAAAGAGTCCTACGGGAGTTTGGCTTTGTGTTATTCTCGTAGCTGTAGGAACAGGCTTCTTCAAAGGCAATGTTTCCGGAATCAACGGAAGACAGTTTGCTAGTGATAAGGCAACTCTTACAACAGCTTTCTCATTCCAGTATATGTTCGTTAATGTTGGATCCTTCATCGGGACAACCTTCATCACCCTGATTGCTACAGTTTATGGTCAATACAGAACGATGTTTATTATCTGTGCAGTGGCTATGGTAGTTGATGTTCTTTGGTGGCTATTTGGAATGAAGTACCTTGGCGATGCCGGTAAGAGACCGTTTAAGGTTGACAACAGAGTTGAGGATGTAGACAATGCAGATGAAGAGGCTGATCTTGCACCTCTTACAAAGCTGGAGAGGAACAGAGTAACTGCTATTGTTGTCCTTACATTCTTGTCAGGTCTGTTCTGGCTGTTCTGGTACCTTCTCTATATGCCTGTTTACTATGAATTCGGTCCTGCAGCACAAGGAGGCATGGGATGGGCTAACTGGAATCTCGGAAGCTTTGAGATGCCAACAGCTTGGTTTGACTCAAGCAACGCACTTCTTTGCATTATTCTTGCTCCTACACTTGCAGCTTTCTGGCTCAAGCTTTCAAAATCAAAAAGAGGAGACCTTTCAATGCTGACAAAGACAGCTCTGGGAATTATGCTTTTGGGTCTTGGAATTGCAGCGATGGTTCTTGGTGCAATTGTTTACAAGAATACAGGAAGACCGGTAGGAATCTGGATTATCATTTTGACATCACTTTGTTGTTCCGTTGGAGAAATGTTGTTCTCACCTCTTGGAAACTCATTCATCAGTGAGTATGCTCCTAAGAAGTACCTCGGAACACTTCTAGGACTATGGCCATTTATAATATTCTTCGCAGGATTGGCATATGGACCTCTGTACAATGCAATGAGAGTTAACTTCATAAGCTCATTCACAATCGCAGCTATAATAATTTTTGCCGCAGGATTTGTACTGCTTGCCTTCGTTAAGAAGTTCGAGAGAATGATTGACGGCCCTACAGAGTAAACTAAAGTACTTATTTAAACGATTAATAATGATTTAAACTTAAGCATACCCCGATCACCTGTTCTACAGGGGTCGGGGTAAAGTTCAGGAGGATTACTATGAAAATTGAAAGAGTAGAACGTATTTTGTCTAAAATGAAAGAGCAGGAGATGCCACAGATGATCGTTTCCGATCCTGTTGCAATATTCTACCTGACCGGACAGTGGATTGTTCCTGGAGAGAGATTGCTTGCTCTTGTACTGAGAACTGATGGAAAACATCATATGATGATTAACAAGCTCTTCCCACAGCAGGAAGATTTTGGTGTTGATATTACATACTATGATGATATCGAGGACGGAGTAGAGATTATGACTCAGTTTCTCGAAGCGGATAAGCCGGTTGGAATCGATAAAATTTGGCCTTCACACTTCTTGCTGAGACTTCAAGAGCTGGGGTGTGGAAGTAAATTTGTAAATGGATCCCAAATTGTGGACAAGGTCCGTCAAATTAAGGATGAGGAAGAAAAAGAACTGCTGAGGATTTCTTCGAGAATTAACGACGAAGTAATGGCAGAGCTTATTCCATACGCACAGAAGGGTCTCCCTGAAACAGAACTCAACAAAATCGTTAGAGATATTTATACAAAGCACGGCTGTGAGGGAGTTTCATTTGATCCTATTACCGCGTATGAGAAAAATGCGGCAGATCCACATCATGTAACTGATGGTACTGTTGGTAAGAAAGGCGATTGTGTTATCCTAGATATCGGTGGTATGAAGGACAACTACGCATCAGATATGACAAGAACAATTTTCCTCGGAGAAGTTAACGACAGACAAAAAGAAATCTATGAGATCGTTAAAGAAGCTCAAAGACGTGGAATCGAAGCTTCTAAGCCGGGAAATAAGATGAAGGATGTAGATCTTGCATGCCGTAACTACATCGAAGAGATGGGATTTGGTGAATACTTTACTCATAGAACAGGACATTCCTGTGGTATTGAAGACCACGAGTGGGGTGATGTTTCGTCTGTAAACGAAGATATCATCGAAGTAGGCCAGTGTTTTTCAATTGAGCCGGGAATCTACCTGTACGATGAAGGCATTGGTGTTAGAATTGAAGACCTCGTTATAATCACAGATGATGGATGCGAAGTTCTGAACGATTTCACAAAAGACCTTATCGTAGTTCCTTTTGAAGGATAGTTACAAGAGAGTAGAAATATACGAGTGAAAAAATATTCGAAGGTTATTTTTAATTTTGGACAACTGCTAATAGGAATTGCATTAAGTACGATGGCTATGGCTTGCTTTGCCCTACCTTACGGAATGGTAGTTTCGGGAGTAACGGGCGTATCTAGAACAATAAATTTTTTTACCGGAACAGGAATAACACCTATTGTATATATCCTTAACATTGGATTCTTTGTCATTGGTGCTGTTGCTCTCGGCAAGAAGTTTGCTGCAAGCATAGCTGTCGGTACTTTTGCTTATCCGATTTTCTTGCAATTCTTCCAGGGCATTGAGTCTCTTCAATACCTTGTAGAAGATCCTCTTGTTGCCGCAATTTGTGCAGGCATACTTGATGGAGTAGGCATTGGCATGGTAATAAGAATTGGAGGCTCTACGGGAGGAATAGAAATTCCGCCTCTGATTTTGCATAAGAAATTCGGATGGAAAGTGCCTCCTGTGTTGCTTGCTATAGATATTTTAGTTTTCCTTTCGCAGCTCCCTTTTACCAAAACAAACGGGGTGATATTGGGAATTCTATATGCAATTATCTATTCGATTGTAATGGACAAAGTGTTGCTTGTTAACCAAGGAGGGGTTCAGTTAATTATTTTCAGTCAAAATAGCTTTGGTATAAACGAGAAACTTCTTGAGATGGGATACGGAACCACGATTTTGCAAGGAGTTGGAGGATATCTCAGAGAGAGAAATGATGTTATCTATTCTGTCGTTGGAAATAGAGCGGTAAACGGAGTGAAAAATGCAATTCTGGAAATAGATGAGAATGCGTTTATAACAATTTCGTCTGTTAATGAAGTCAAAGGTAATGGCTTTACAAACTACCTCAAAGACGAGGATTATATCGCAGATGTTGATAAGAGAAATCCAGGAAAGATATAAGATAAAAATATTAGCACTCAGCATTGACGAGTGCTAATAAATGTGGTATAACATAATCGTAATTGAAATACATAGATAATTTAAAGTATTTCAATAGGTATACTTTATTATATAAGGAGGAATTGATTATGCTATATCCAACAATTTTTAACGGCAACAGCTTATTTGATGACTTTTTCGATTTTGATTTTCCTTCATTTGGACAAGTCGAAGATGTCAATAGGAAACTCTACGGAAAACATGCACAGGGTTTGATGAGGACCGATGTTCATGAGACTGATAATATGTACGAGCTTGACATTGATATCCCGGGCTTTAAAAAGGATGAAATTGCTATTAGTCTTGAAAATGGATATTTGGTAATAGGTGCTGCAAAGTTTCTCAATGAAGAAGAAAAAGACGAGAAGCATAAGCTTATACGTCAAGAAAGATTCTCAGGATCTCTACAAAGAAGCTTTTATGTCGGTGATAATATCGATGAAAACGACGTAAAAGCTAGGTTCGAGGATGGTGTACTTAAACTCACTTTCCCTAAGGATAAGGAACCTGAAGTGCCGGAGAAAAAGACAATTATGATTGAAGGTTAATATTGTGTTATTCGAGAGTCGGTGCAGTACTGCACCGACTCTTTTTTTCCATGACCGACCATGTCTTAACATGGTATAATGTATTGATATTTTGATATGAAAACAATCTTTAAGGGGGTGCAATATGAAGGTTACTTTTATTGGTGCTACGCATGAGGTAACGGGCTCTTGTACTTTGCTGGAAGTAAATGGCAAGAATATATTGATTGATTGTGGAATGGAGCAGGGAGTTGATTTATTTGAGAATATACAAATTCCTGTTGAACCAGAAGAAATAGATATGATTGTGGTTACCCATGCCCACATTGACCATAGCGGAAAAATACCGTTTCTGGTTGCTCACGGATATACGGGACCTATTTACTCAACTGAAGCAACAAAGCAATTGTGCGATATTATGTTGCTAGATTCGGCACATATACAGGAATTCGAGGCTAAGTGGAGAAACCGTAAGGGTAAAAGGGCAGGTAGAGAGGATTATATTCCTCTATATACAACTATAGATGCACAGAATACTTTAAAACTATTTAAAACTGCAGGATATGGTAAAGATATAGAGATTGCAGATGGTATAACAATAAACTATACCGATGCGGGTCATCTGCTGGGATCGTCAAATGTTCTGTTTAAGTTAAAAGAGGAAGATGTTGAGAGAACAATATTGTTCTCAGGAGATGTTGGAAATATAAATAAGCCTCTCATCAGGTCACCTCAGCCACCTCCAAATGCAGACTATGTAGTTTGTGAATCAACATATGGGGACAGGCTCCATGATGATAAACCTGATTATGTAGGAGAACTTACAGAAATAATTCAAAGGACTCTGGACAGGGGCGGAAATGTTGTCATTCCGGCATTTGCAATAGGTAGAACACAAGAGCTTTTGTATTATATAAGAGTCATCAAAGAGCAGAATTTGGTCAAAAATCATGCACATTTTCCTGTTGTTCTTGATAGTCCTCTTGCAGTTGAGGCAACAAATATATATAGCTCTGGAATGGAAGAATATTATAATGAAGAAGCTCTTGATTTGGCCAGAAAGGGTATAAATCCTATATCTTTTCCCGATCTTGAGGTATCTATTTCGACAGACGAATCAAGGGCTATCAATCTAGACACAACACCAAAGATTATTATTTCAGCCGCAGGAATGTGTGAAGCA
>JAAYIA010000018.1 GCA_012735145.1 Clostridiales bacterium
ATGAATGCTGAACTTAGAAGCAAGAAATGGCTGTGGGGTGCTATAGGTTTCCAGATGGGGACAGGATATACAATAGGCTTTTTCGTATATCAGATAGGCACATTGATTACAACAGGTTCATTTGGGGCGGGCTTCGTTCCCGGACTAAGTGCGGTGCTGGTGTTTGCGGGGACTATAATTTATTTAATCAATAATACTAAGAAAAAGATGGTATCTGAATACTCTCTGGCTGTAAAATAATAAGTAGAGAGAAGATCGGAGGCAAACATGGTAGATGTAATTGTGGGACTTATAGTGGCGGCAGTAATAATCTTGGCAGTAAGATATATAGTAATATCCAAGAAAAAAGGACAGGCTTGTATTGGCTGTCCAAGCAGTGGAAGCTGTCCATATAAGAATAAGTCGAATTCAAGTTGCGGCGACATAAACCCAAAAAAATAAAGCTATTGTAAATGAAACAATAATTCAGCAAAGGAATATTGTAAGAAAATTACCCCTTGATGTGTAAACACCGAGGGGTATTTTGTTCTAATAATGCTGTATATATATTTAACAAATTTTTGTAAGCCTTAGTAGCCATAGATATGAAATATAAAACAATTTGAAGGCTCGCAAAAGTTCTAATCAAGGCATAGTTGTGATAAAATTGATTTTATTATGCGGATTAATTTAAACAACGAACAGAATAAGGCTGTAGAGCATATTAACGGACCGGTTCTTATTTTGGCCGGAGCCGGATCAGGTAAAACAGCCACAATGACACACCGTATGGCATATATGGTGGAGCAGGGTATAGATCCCCACAGCATACTTGCGGTTACATTCACAAATAAGGCTGCGGGTGAGATGAGAGAAAGGGTTTCAACCCTTGTCGGAAGTACAAGAGGCATGTGGATAATGACATTTCACTCTATGTGTCTTCGTATGCTCAGATATTCAGCCGAAAGTCTTGGATACAAACCCGGATTTACAGTATATGACGAAGGGGATAAAAAATCTTTAATAAAGAGAATATGCAAAGAATTAAGCGTTGATGAGAAGTCGTTACCGGTTTCAACACTGATGGGTACGATAAGCAAGTGCAAAGAAAAAGAAGAAGGTCCGGAAGAATATCTGGCAGAAAGCCTTAATACTCCTATCAATCAAATTGTGTATCAAGTGTATTTGAGATATCAAGATGACCTCAAGTCTAACAATGCCATGGATTTTGACGATCTGCTCTGGAACGGACTGAAGCTTCTGGAAACCGACCGAAATGCACGCGAATACTATACGGAAAGATTTAAATATATCATGGTAGACGAGTATCAGGATACCAACTATTTGCAATATAAGATTATCAAAATATTGGCATCAAAACACGGTAATCTTTGTGTGGTTGGTGATGATGATCAATGCATCTACCAGTGGAGAGGTGCAGATATAAGGAATATCCTAGACTTTGAACAAGACTTTAATAATGTATTTACAATAAGACTCGAACAAAACTACAGGTCGGACGCAAACCTTCTCGGTCTTGCAAATTCAGTTATTAAACATAACAAAGGCAGAAAGTCTAAGACTTTGTGGACGAACAGACCTTCAGGGGAAAAAATAACTTACAGAAGGCTGGAGGATGAGAAGAAAGAAGCTTGGTGGATTGGGGATCAGATAGAAAATCTGGTTTCCGAAGGGTATAATTACAGTGATATTGCTATTTTATATAGAAAAAATGCTCAATCAAGGAGCTTTGAAGAGAAGTTCAGTTTTCGTGGGACGCCGTATAGGGTTCTTGCCGGATTAAGATATTATGACCGAAAAGAAATCAAAGATATGATGGCATATCTCAGGATTATTGAGAATCCGGATGATGATGTGTCTATGCTAAGAATAGTCAATGAGCCAAAAAGAGGCATGGGAACAAAAACACTTGCTTCTGTTCAGGAATATGCACGCAATTTTAATTTAAGCTTATATGAAGCGTTAGGTGAACCTCAGCTTCAAGCAAATCTTGGAAACAAGACGAGAATCCTTATCCAATCTCTTGTTGAGATGATTAAAGAGATAAGGGAAGAGCAGGATAATCTTACAATAGCTGACATATATGATAACCTCCTTAATAAATCGGGGTATCTGGAAGCCTTGGAGAATGCAAACTCTGTAGAGGCAGATAGCAGAATAGAGAATATTATGGAATTTAAATCCGTAATTGCAGAATTCGAAAAAGGTGTAGATGACGGAAGCGTGGAAGATCTGAGAGAAGAACTTGAGGCCGAACGCAAAGCACTCACCGATGAAGGGAATCAAGCTGATGAACCTTCATTGCTTGCTACCTTCCTTGAACGAATAACTCTTATGTCAGATATAGATAACCACGATGCAGAGGAGAATGCTGTCATTTTGATGACAATGCACTCCGCCAAAGGGCTGGAATTTCCCGTAGTATTCATGCCGGGAATGGAGAACGGTATTTTCCCCGGTGCAGGAGCCTTTGATGAAATATCCAAAATGGAAGAAGAAAGAAGGCTTTGCTATGTAGGCATAACAAGAGCGAAGAAGAAATTATATCTTACCGGAGCACAACTCAGGACTCTATACGGACGCACAGATTTTCAGACGGAGTCAGTTTTTCTCGAAGAAATGGATAAAAAATTCATGGACGGAGACAAGATAGTTAAGGACAAAGCAGCATCTCGAGGTGGATTGAAAGATGAAGGTGGACTATTTGGAGACTATTTCTTCGGAGGAAGGCAGCATGGGACAGCAGACGGGTATTCGGAACAGGTGAGCACAAAACCTTTCGATAGCCTTAAGAAATCGAAGCAATCGACAGAGGCGAAGATATCAGAGAATTTTGCAGTCGGTGATGTATTAAGACATCCTAAGTTCGGAGAAGGAATGTTAATTGAACAAGATAGCAAAACGATGACGATAATGTTTGACGAGGTAGGGCAAAAGAAGCTCGGCAAAGGCTTTGTTAAAATAGAAAAGGTCAGATAGTACATGGCAACAGACAAACTGAAGAAAAGAATAGATGAGCTTGTTGGAAGGCTTAACGACGCATCTAAGGCATACTACGATGATGCTGCAGAGATAATGACTAATTACGAGTATGACGAGATGTATGATGAGCTCCTTACATTAGAAGCGGAATCGGGTTATATAAGGGAAGATAGTCCCTCGATTAATGTTGGCTTTGAGACAAAGACAGCACTTCCTAAAGTTACGCATGAGAGAAAGATGCTTTCTCTCAACAAAACCAAGAGTAGGGATGAACTCAAAGCTTGGCTGGGACAGTATACGGGTCTTCTTTCCTGGAAGATGGATGGACTTACGGTTGTGCTAACATATAACAACGGCAGTCTCGAGCAGGCTGTTACAAGAGGTAATGGCTTGCAAGGCGAGCTTATTACTGCAAATGCCCTTACAATCAAAAATCTTCCCTCCAAAATAAGCTTTAAAGGCAAGGTTGTTATACGAGGAGAGGCTGTTATCAAATATTCCGATTTCAAGAAAATCAACGATGCAATTGATGATGCCAATGCAAAGTACAAGAATCCACGAAACCTATGCAGTGGCAGTTTAAGACAGCTTGATCCAAAGGTGACAGCAGAGCGCAGTGTCTATTTTTATGCCTTTTCTCTAAACTCGGCAGAAGGACTGGATATGCAAAATAGCCGAAGTTTTAGCTTGAAATGGCTCGAGGAACAGGGATTTGATTCTGTAGAGTATGTAGTTGTAGACAGTAATAATATTGATACTGTATTGAATGATTATGAAAAAAAAATTCCGAACTTTGATATTCCGTCGGATGGGCTGGTTTTGGCTTTTGAAGATCTGAAATATTCCGCAGGTTTAGGAGAGACGACAAAATTTCCAAGGGATGCCATTGCATTCAAGTGGAGAGATCAGCAAGCGGAGACTGTTCTTAGAGAGATAGAATGGAGTCCTTCAAGGACGGGCTTGCTTAATCCCATTGCAATTTTTGATCCTGTCGAGCTTGAAGGAAGTACTCTAAGTAGGGCTTCTGTGCATAATATAAATATTATGCAGGACTTGGAGCTTGGCTTGGGTGATACTATAATGGTATATAAAGCAAACATGATAATACCTCAGATAAGTGAAAACCTTACAAGAAGTAACAGTATAGAAATACCTCGGAATTGTCCTGTGTGTGACGGAGATACCGAGATTAGAGACGAGAACGGAACCAAGACACTTATTTGCACCAATCCTGATTGTATTGCCAAGCATGTTAAGAGATTTTCTCTATTTGTTTCAAGAGATGCTATGAATATAGAGGGTATTTCGGAGGCAGGACTTCTCAAGCTTATTGGCAAAGGGTTCCTGAAATCGCTCCCTGATATATATGATATTGAGCAGCACAAAGATTCAATAGTCTTGATGGAAGGCTTTGGAGAGAAGTCGTTTGCTAATCTTATATCCTCAATTGACAAGTCGAGAAATACAGTGCCGACCAGACTGCTTTACAGCCTCGGAATTCCGGGCATTGGAATAGCAACTTCTAGTATGATAGCTAAGGCAAGCGGAAATAAGTGGCAGAAGATTCAGAGCTTAACCGAAGAAGACCTCAAAGGAATAGAAGGAATCGGGGATATAATTTCTCGTGATTATACAGAATATTTTTCAAAACCGGAAAATATCAATATGATAGAGAATTTGCTTAGCAAAATCAATTTGGATGAAAGTTTCAAAGAAGACGGAAAATCTCTTTCAGGAAAGACTTTCGTTATAACAGGAAGTTTGGAACATTATGAGAATAGGAAAGAACTCAGAATTCAAATTGAAGCAGAGGGTGGTAAGATTGTTGGTTCAGTATCAACTAATACTGACTACCTGATTACAAATGATAAGACTTCGGGTTCGTCAAAAAATAAAAAGGCTCAGGAGCTTGGAGTGAAAATTATTTCTGAAGACGAAATACGAGCAATGCTCGGAGTATAGAAGGAGGGGTGCCTATGGAAAACGCAGTCTTTGATATGGATATAGCATACAAAGAATCCCTTGAGAAAATATTTGATTATATTGATGAGAAGAAATATTTTCGTAGCAGAGATGAGCTGTTAAAACACAACGAAGTAGAAATTGCAGAAATGCTTGTTGATATTAGAAGGAAGTTCGACTTGCAAAGAATGGTCGTTCTTTTCCGAGCTCTTCCCAAGGACACGAGCGTTGATGTGTTTGCCGAACTCGATAATGAGGATAGGGTAGATATAATTAATATTATTACCGACCCCGAGGTCAAGTATATACTTGATGAGCTGGACTTCGACGATATGATCGACGTTTTGGAGGACCTTCCGGCTAATGTGGTTGATAAGATTCTCGATAAGACCCCAAAGTGTGAACGTAAACTGATAAATAGCTTTCTCAAGTATAAAGAAGACAGTGCCGGATCCTTGATGACGCCGGAATATATCAATCTTAGGAAGAACTGGACCATCGAAGAGGCCCTTAGACATATTAAAGAAGTCGGTCTCGATTCGGAAACTATATATACTAACTACGTTCTGGATGGTGGAAGAAAGCTTATAGGAGTAATATCTCTAAGAACTGTGGTTATATCTCCCGACAATGCTATTATTGGTAATCTGATGCATGAAGATCCTGTTGTTTGTCATGTCGATGATGACCAAGAGGAGGTATCCGATCTCTTTACCCGATATGGATATTTGGCTATCCCTGTAGTGGATAACGAATTCCGCCTTGTCGGTATAGTTACCATAGATGATATTCTGGGTGTAATCAAAGAGGAAGCTACAGAGGATATTGAGCGTATGGGAGGCGTTATCGACTCCACCAATAGGGACTATCTCGATATGTCTGTGTTGCAGCATGTTAAGGCGAGGCTGCCTTGGCTAATGCTGCTTATGTGTTCGTATTTTATAACCGGAGAAATAATAGACTCTTTCCAAGGCGCTCTGTCAAAGGTTATTAGCCTTGTAATATACATGCCTATGCTCATGGGAACAGGTGGAAACTCAGGCTCACAATCATCGACACTGATTATTCGAGGTATGGCAACGAGTGAGATTGAGCTTATTGATGTTCTAAAGGTAATATGGAAGGAACTCAGAATAGGTATTGTAGTCGGTGTATGCTTAAGTTTTGTGAACTATTTCAGGATAGTGTATCTCGATCATAATTCTTCGCTGGTTGCCCTTACTGTGTGCAGTGCAATGATTTTTATTGTAATGATTGCAAAGATAATAGGAGCAACTCTGCCTATGCTTGCCAAAAAGATTGGAATAGACCCTGCACTGATGGCCGGACCGATGATGGCGTCCATAACGGATATGATATCTCTTACGACATATTTTGTTATGGCAGGAGCATTCTTGAACATATAATAAAAAGATTAGAAAGGTATTGTATAATTCAAAATGGAGGAAACCAAATTGAAAACTGTAAAAGAGCTTGAGGGTATAGCTCGCAAAGTAAGAATCAATGCTCTAAGGGGAATTCATGCGGCACAGTCAGGGCATCCGGGAGGATCATTCTCGGTAACAGACATACTTGTAACACTTTATTTCAATGTTATGAATGTCGATCCGAGCACACCTGACAAGAAAGGCAGAGATCGTCTTGTTCTATCTAAGGGACACGCTTGTCCGGCTTTGTATGCAACGCTGGCAGAGAAAGGATATTTCCCTCCGGAAGAGCTTCTCACCTTTAGGAAGATCGAATCGAGATTACAGGGACATCCAAACATGGAGCTGTGTCCTGGAGTCGATATGTCAACAGGATCTCTTGGACAAGGATTTAGTGCGGCGGTCGGAATGGCTATTGCATCGAAAATTGACGGAGACTCAGGCTATGTATACGCGATACTGGGAGATGGAGAGCTGCAGGAAGGAATTATCTGGGAAGCAGCGATGTCGGCTGCAAAGCACAAGCTCGATAATCTTATCGCAATAGTAGATTGGAACAATTTGCAAATCGACGGAGTTGTTGATGATGTCAAGAAGGTTGCACCTATAGACAAGAAATTCGAAGCTTTTGGCTGGAAGTCGATAATGTGTGACGGACATGATATTCAAGGCATACTTAATGCTTTGGCAGAAGCAAGGGAAATTCAAAATTACCCGGTGGTTATAGTTGCAAAAACTCATAAAGGACAAGGTGTATCTTTCATGAAGGATGCGGCCGGTTGGCATGGAAAGGCTCCTAACGATGAGCAATTTGAAATGGCTCTCAAAGAATTGGGAGGTGAAATATAATGGCTGAAGTTAAGAAGAAAATTGCAACAAGAGAAGCGTATGGACAGTTTCTTGTAGAATATGGTTCTGCGAGGGAAGACCTTATAGTTATGAGTGCCGACCTCTCAGGTTCAAACAAAACAGACGGATTCGAAAAAGCGTATCCCGAGAGATTCATCGAGGTAGGAATATCCGAACAGGATATGCTTGCTGAAGCTGCAGGAATTGCACATATGGGTCATGTTGTAGCGGCAAGTTCATTTGCTATGTTTGCAGCCGGCAGAGGGTATGAGGTTATAAGAAACTCAATCGCACATACAAAAGCAAATGTTAAGGTTTGTGCTACTCATGGGGGTATATCCGTAGGGGAGGATGGAGCTTCACATCAGACCTTTGAAGACATAGCTCTGATGAGGGTTATTCCTGATATGATTGTTGTTAATCCTGCAGACGCTCTAAGCACCAAAATCCTTCTCAAGCAGATTTTTGATGCAGAGGGTTCGGCCTATGTAAGGCTCGGCAGGTCCGGTGTGCCGATTCTATATGGAGAAGATGAGGCTCTTGAAATAGGGAAAGCCAATACTATCAGAGAAGGAACAGATGCAGCTGTAATTGCAACAGGCCTTATGGTTTCGGAGGCACTTGAGGCGGCTGAAATATTGAGTAGCGAAGGAATCAGTGTTAAGGTTGTGGATATGCATACAATAAAACCTCTGGATGAAGAAGCAATTGTCGCCTCCGTCAAAGAATGCGGAGCTGTTGTAACGGCTGAAGAGCACTCGATTATAGGTGGACTCGGAGGAGCTGTATCAGAAACACTTGCTCGTAATTATCCATGCAAGGTCGCAATGGTTGGACAGAATGATACCTTTGGTGAATCTGGGAAGCCTGCAGACTTAATGAAGAAGTATGGGATGACAGCAAACGATATAGTCGCAGCAGTAAAAAGCTTAATATAGATCTATACAGAGTAGTAGATATAAATAAAATCGGTACACAAGCATATGGTAAGATGTTGCTTGTGTGCCGATTTGTTTTGGTTCTAAACTTTTAATATGAGGATGCTTTCTAATCTTCCTGAGATGAAATTAACTTAAAATGATTTTTCTTGTAATCAAGAAGGCCTTCTTTTTTCATTTTTGACATTTCGTTTGACATAGCACTTCTGTCTATATTTAGGTAGTCAGCAAGCTCTTGACGGTTAAATGGGATATCAAAATAAGGAGAATGATGCAACAATGACTGTGCCGAGAGATAGGAAAGGAGCTTGTCTCTAATGCTACGCTGAGTTATGTGAGTGAGTTTTAATTGTAATGAAATATTGTGATAAGCCATAAGATGGATTAAATTATCAATTAATTGGGCATGGTATGAGCAAGATATGGCACATTGGTGCATTACCTTTGTGAAAGTAAAGAAAAGAATCTTTGTATCTACTGAAGCTTGAACACTGACGCTTAAGGCAGTCTGAGGCATTGCCGCATAACTCTCACCAAAAGTTTCTCCGGGAAGGGCCGCAGTAACAATGTGCCTATTGCCCCAGAAATCGTAACGTAATATATTCACGCTTCCTGTTAGTACCAAGCCAAACTTAGATGTGTAGTCTTCATATCTGAAAATATACTCATCTTTTGAATAGGTATTCAGTTCAGAACCAATACAAGGGAGAACGTGGTTAAGTTCTTGCAGAGAAATTCCCTTAAAGAGGTATGATTGTAGAAGAATTTGCTTGTCTTGTGAGGTTAAATTTTTCATTTGTCTACTCTTCGTTGTATAAACAACATAAATGTTTTTTTTATTATAATAAAATGTTAAGATAAACGCAAGAGGCTTCAATCCACTTGTGCCTTGTGATTGACTACTCTTGTGTATAACATGAATACAACACTTAAGGGTGAAAGGAGAAACACCATGAAGGAAATGTTTTGTTTCCAATGTGAGCAAACTGCAATGAGCAGTGGATGTACAGGTAAAGCTGGAGTTTGCGGAAAACCTTCCGACGTAGCCGAGCGTCAAGACGAGCTGACAGGAGCGATAGTGACTCTATCACATGGAGCTGTGGTTCATGACCGTTTGGGTCGTCCGAGTATGGATAAACTTATACTTTCGGCTTTGTTTACAACAATCACAAACGTCAATTTTAACGAGCATACTATACAGGATATGATAGACGAAGTTCATGCAGAAAGATTAAAGCTTTGTGAAGAGGTGAATGGAAAAGAACAAGCCAAGCAAAGAGCAGCAGATTTTGATATGAACAGGCTTTGGGAAGCTGATGAAGATATCAGATCATTAAAGTCTCTTATTCTGTTTGGACTGAGAGGGATGGCGGCATATGCTTATCACGCTATGGTATTGGGATATATGGATGAGGAAGTAAACGAGTTCTTCTATACTGCGCTAAATGCTATCGGGTTCGAAGAAGATAGTGATAAGCTTCTTTCTCTTGTAATCAAGACAGGCGAAATCAACTTGAAGTGCATGGCTTTGCTAGATAAGGCGAATACAGAAACATACGGAAACCCAAGTCCAACCGTTGTTCCTATGACAATCGAAAAAGGACCATTTATTGTTGTTACAGGTCACGATCTTCTCGACCTTGAAATTCTTCTTAAACAAACAGAAGGAAAGGGAATCAATATTTATACACACGGCGAGATGCTGCCGGCACATGGATATCCTGAGCTTAAGAAGTACGAACACCTTAAAGGTAATTTTGGTACAGCATGGCAAAACCAGAAGAAGGAATTTGACGGGATACCTGGACCTGTACTCTTTACAACAAACTGTTTGATGCCGCCAAAGCCTTCATATAAGGATCGCATATTTACGACAGAAGTTGTCTCATTTGAAGATGTCGTTCATATAGGCGAAGATAAGGATTTCACACCGGTAATCGAGAAGGCTCTAGAGCTGGGTGGATATCCAGAAGACCATGAGATGACGGGAATCAACGGAGGCAAAGAAGTAACAACAGGCTTTGGACATAATTTCGTTATTGAACATGCAGGTGAAATAGTAGAGGCTGTTAAGTCCGGAGAAATCAAGCACTTCTTCCTAGTAGGCGGTTGTGATGGCGCAAAGCCAGGTAGAAATTACTATACAGATTTTGTAAAGCTGACACCTCAAGACACAGCTATACTGACTTTGGCCTGCGGAAAGTATCGTTTCAACGATCTTGATCTTGGTACTGTTGCAGGTCTTCCTCGTATCATGGATATCGGGCAGTGCAACGATGCATATAGTGCAATCCAAATAGCTGTAGCTTTGGCAGAAGCATTCGAGTGCAGTGTTAATGAGCTTCCGCTGTCATTCATTTTGTCATGGTATGAGCAGAAGGCAATATGTGTACTTCTTTCGCTTCTATATTTGGGAATCAAGAATATCTTGCTAGGACCTACACTACCTGCATTTGTTTCCCCTAATGTTTGGGAGCTATTGGTTAAGGAATACAATATTGCTCCTATCAGCACCCCAGAGGAAGATTTGGAAAAATTGATAGGATAAATATGAAATAAAAATGATTTTTTGTATATAAATACAAAAAAATGAAAAATTTTCAAAAAAGGTATTGCATAAATATTCACACGGTGGTATTATTCTTCATGTCAAGAGAAAGAAATAAAACTTTTTAATCGGAGGAGAGGACAATGAAGAAGAAACTTACAGTAATCATGCTTGCCATCGCAGTTATTGGCGCTTTTGCACTTAGTGCATGTGGAGGGGAAGAAGCAACAACACTCAAAGTTGTAACAGAGGCAACATTCAAGCCATTCGAGTTCGTTGAGGACGGAAGTGATGAAATCCAAGGATTTGACGTCGATATGATGAATGCTATTGCTGAAGACCAAGGTCTGTCGATAGAATTCGTTAATATAGAGTTTGATGCACTTATACCGGCACTCGACTCTAATCAGGGGGATATCATCTGTGCAGGAATGAACAAGCTGTCAGGTGACCGTGCAGAACAGGCAGACTTTGGAGACACTTATTTTGAAAGTGATTTGATGCTTCTTGTTAAAGCAGACAGCGATATTACAGGGATTGACGGTGTAACACCGGATATGAAACTTGCAAGCCAGATTGGCACAACGGGTGGTGAATATGTTCAGGATCTTGCTAAAGAAGGTAAGATTGCAGACGGTGTTGTTCTTAATCAGTGGACAGACTGCTATCTCCAGCTGCAGAACGGTGATGTTCAAGGTGTAATCGTAGATCTTCCTGTAGGAAACGCATATTTGGCCGAAAATGGTGATGTTGCAAAATATGTTGGAGAGAAGTTTGGAGATCACGAAGAATTCGCTTTTGCTGTAAAGAAGGGCAATACAGAGCTTCTTGACAAGCTGAACACAGGACTTGCAAACCTCAAGGAAAGTGGTAAGTATGACGAACTCCTTCAGAAATGGTTTAGCTAATTATAAGAGGGAATTGGAGAAGTGATGGAAATTTATATCAAAGGATTTCTTATCGCATGCAAGGGAATACCTACTACTGTCTGGGTTAGTTTGTTGGCAATAATTATAGGAGCAGCCTTAGGTCTGCTCCTAGCCTTGTTTAGACAGACAAACAACAAGATCTTGCAAGTGATAGCAAAAATATATGTTGATGTTGTCAGAGGAACACCTATGCTAGCCCAGGCTCTTATCATGGCATATGGAATTCCGCAATTGCTTCAAATAGCAAATCCGGCATTTAAGTGGCCGAATATGGTAATACCTGCGATAATGGTATGTGGATTTAACTCAGCTGCATATATGTCTGAAGTAATCAGATCCGGAATACAGGCAGTCGACAAAGGACAGATGGAAGCGGCAAGATCGCTTGGAATGAGCCACGGCATGGCAATGAGGCTTATAATTATTCCTCAAGCCATCAGAATAATTTTGCCGGCATTTGGAAATGAGTTTGTTACCCTTATTAAAGAAACATCAGTTCTGGGCTATGTAGGAGTTGTTGAGATTTTGAGGCAAGGACAGCTTTGGAATGCATCTGCTTTTCAGCCCTTCCCGGCTTATATCGGTGTTGCACTTGCGTATATGATTCTAACAATACCTTTGTCCAAATTTATTAACGGATATGAGAGAAAAATGGCAAAAAAGGAGGCTGCGGCATAGTTATGATAGAAATCAAAAACTTAAATAAAAGCTTCGGCAGTCTCAAAGTGCTTAAAGGTATTAACCAGAATGTTAAAGAAGGTGAGGTTCTGTGCATTGTTGGTCCTTCGGGATCAGGAAAGTCTACCATGCTTAGATGTATCAACAGGCTGGAAGAACCTACGGAAGGGGATATTTATATAGATGGAGAATTGATTACTCAAGATAATCTGGATAAAATCAGAACCAAGATGGGAACGGTTTTTCAGTCCTTTAATCTCTTTCCTCATATGACGGTACTTGCCAACCTTACGGTAGGACCTACGAATGTTAAGGGAATAAGCAAGGAAGATGCAGAGAAAACAGCAATGGAACTCTTAAAGAGGGTTGGCTTGACTGAAAAAGCTTTGGAATTTCCGCGCAACTTGTCGGGAGGTCAGCAGCAGCGTGTTGCAATAGCAAGAGCTCTTGCTATGAACCCTGAAGTTATGCTTTTTGATGAGCCTACGAGTGCTCTTGATCCTGAGATGGTAGGAGAAGTTCTAGATGTAATGAAGGATCTTGCCAATAGTGGTATGACAATGGTAGTTGTTACACACGAGATGGGATTCGCAAAGGAAGTGGGAGACAGAGTTATATTCATGGACGAAGGCGTAGTTGTTGAAGAAGGTACCCCTGATGAAGTGCTCAATCATCCTAAAATGGACAGGACAAAAGATTTTCTGTCCAAAGTTTTGGTATAGTCCTCCGAATGGACATAATACGAATATAAATTGGCATAGCTGTATTGAAAAGGCTGTGCCTTTTTGCTATAATTCGTTGGTACGACCTTTTTGAGAAATATATAATTCGTTGGTAAGGCCTTTGTAAGAAGTATATAATTGGTGAAGGTCGATCTGTACGACTTGGGGGTAGATAGGTGCTGGTGTGCCTCGCGGTCTTCAAAACCGTTGTAGGGGGTTAGGAGCCTCCCGGGTGGGTTCGATTCCCACATACTCCCGCCATCTTTAGTTGTATCGGAGGTACAAATATTATGAAAAAGAAAGATTTACTTAGAGGCATACCTAAGGTTGATGAGGTCATCAAACAGGAAACTCTATTTTTTTTACTTGAAGAAAAGGGTTGTGTTGCCGTTACGGAAGCGTGTAGAGCTGTAATTGATGAACTCAGGAAGAATATTATTAAGCTGAAAGACGAGGATTTAGCAGATTTTGATATCGCAAGGCTTGATATATGTAAAATTGCACGAGATGCAGCCGAAATGATAGAAGAAAACGAAAAACTCAACTTGTTCCCGATAATAAATGCTACAGGAACAATACTTCATACAAACCTTGGCCGAGCACCGTTGTGCAAAGACGCCGTGGATAATGTTAGAGAAGTTTCGAAAGGTTACTCGAGCCTTGAATACAATGTCGAGAAAGGCAAAAGAGGATCCAGACATGACCTTGTATGCAAGCTGATTGCTGAGCTTACAGGAGCAGAAGATGCGATGGTAGTCAATAACAATGCGTCGGCTACACTTATTGTTCTGGCAGCTCTGGGAAAAGATAAAGAAGTAGTTGTTTCCAGAGGGGAGCTTGTCGAAATCGGCGGTGCATTTAGAATTCCGGAAATAATGTCTCAGTCAGGAGCATATCTACAAGAAGTTGGAACGAGTAACAAGACAAAGCCTAGTGACTATGAGAATGCGATTATTACAAAAGAACAAGAGAAAGACTTCTCTATGTTAGATAATATGCGTGGAACGAAGAGGTTTGAGACCGGTGCTCTCATGAAAGTGCATAAGTCAAACTATGACATCGTCGGCTTTACAGAAGAGGCAAGTCTGGAGGATCTCGTTGAAATTGGAAAGAAACATAATTTGCCGGTAATTTTTGATATGGGTAATGGCCTTATGATAGATATGCAAGAGTACGGACTCAAGGAACCCAATGTTCCGAAGTCCTTGGCTACCGGAATAGATATAATATTATTCAGCGGAGACAAGCTACTCGGAGGACCACAGGCAGGGATAATAGCCGGCAAGAAAGAGTACATCGAAAAAATGAAAAAGCACCCTCTTGCAAGGGTTATCAGAGTCGACAAAATGTGCTTTGCTGCACTTGAAGCAACTTTGATGAAATATAGGGACGAAAAAATTGCATTAAGGGATATACCTGTACTCAATATGATTTCGGCATCCAAAGAAGATATGAAACTAAAAGCGAAGCGACTTGAGGAAGTACTCAAGAAGGCGAACAGCGAGTTGACTACTGAACTTGTCGAAGTTGAAGATCAGATCGGTGGAGGATCTGCGCCGACAGTGAGACTACCGGGTTTCGCTGTTGCCGTTGAATATGGCAAAATGTCAGCTCAGGGTATAGAGTTGATGATAAGACGAGCAGACGTTCCTGTGATTGGAAGGATTCATGAGGATAGGCTATTGATTTGTGTAAGGACAATAGATGAGCGAGAATTTGAAGATGTAGCAAAAGCCTTTAAGCTTGGAAACTGCAAAATATAGATAGAAACTTACAGATCGACGAGAGAAAAAAATGAAAAATATTATTATAGGTACGGCCGGCCATGTAGATCACGGAAAGACACAGCTGATTAGAGCTTTGTCTGGCATTGACACAGACCGCTTGGAAGAAGAGAAAAAAAGAGGAATAACAATCGAGCTGGGCTTTGCTCATATCCCTAACGATGACGGCTATAATATCGGAGTTATCGATGTTCCGGGCCATGAAAAGTTTATCAAAAATATGCTTGCGGGTATTGGAGGCATTGACTTCGTATTGTTCGTAGTAGCGGCTGATGAAGGAATAATGCCACAGACAAAAGAACATTTCGAGATACTGCAGGCACTTGGTATAGATGATGGGATAGTTGCCGTCACAAAGACTGATATGGTAGATGAAGAGTGGCTGGAGATGTTGATCTCTGAAGTAGAAGGATTTGTTAAAGGATCCTTCCTTGAAGGTAAGCCCATTGTTCCGGTTTCTTCAAAAACAGGAGACAATATACAGGTTCTCAAGGAAGAATTGATTGCAAAATGTGACAGGAAAACCAAAAGAAGAGAAGAAAAAGAACTTTTCAGACTTCCGGTAGACAGAGTTTTCAGCATGTCCGGATTTGGAACTGTAGTGACAGGAACTTTAGTTGATGGAACTGTAAAAACCGGAGATCAAGTCTTTGTACAACCCCAAGGTATACCGGTCAAAATCAGAGGAATTCAGACCTATGGCAAGGAAACAGATACTGCGATAGCCGGACAAAGAACAGCAATCAATATATCCAATATCAAGAAAGAGGATATTGAAAGAGGCGATGTTCTTGCGGCAAAGGATTCCGTCAGCGTTACAAATATGTTGGATGTTAAATTAAAGGTTTTTAGCTCCAGCGACAGAATTATTTTCAATAACAGCAGGGTACACTTATACTCAGGAGCCAAAGAAGTCTTATGCAAGGTAGTATTGCTTGACAGAGACTCACTGGCTGCGGGCGAAGAGACCTACGCTCAATTAAGACTTGAGGAGCCGATGACGCTGCGTAGAAAGGATAAGTTTATTATAAGATTTTATTCTCCGATAATCACAGTAGGTGGAGGAGAAATTATCGATGTAATGCCCGATAAGCATAAGAGGAACAAGGAGAATATCCTCAAAAATCTTGATGTTTTATCTACAGGGAGCGTATCAGATGCAATACTGATAAAAGCCGGTAGAAGGCATTTTCTTAACCAGGATGAAATAGCAAGGGAGCTTGGAATTTTACCAAAAGAGATGGATAAGCTTGTAGATGATGAAATTTCGTCCGGTAAGTTAATAAGACTCAGCGATGGATCTCTTGTTAACTCCGATAAATTTAATCAGTTTAAGGAAAATCTTGAGAAACTATTTAATAAGTATTTGAACTCGCATTCACTTGCAGAGGGAATGCCAAAGCAGGAGCTTCTTTCTAAGCTAAGGGAGCAGTTACACGCTGAAGATGAAAAACTCATCCAAGCGATTCTAAGGTATTTTCTCGAAACATCCTTCCTTGTGGATAAGGGCAAAACCATATCAATGGAAGGATACAATGTGCAATATACTGATGAACAGAAGGCCCTAAAATCTCAAATTGCCGAGATGTACAAATCAGCCGGACTTGAAATGATTAAGAATGATACGGTATTTGAACTGGACAAGGACAAAAATGCAATTGGAGTTATGCTGAACGAACTTGTTTCAGAAGGCTTGATACGCAAAGTGAATCCGTCGTACTATATCCTAAGTGAGAGCTGGGATAGGGCGGTTGAAGCGGCAAAATCGCTTGAATCCGATTTCACTTTGGCTGAGTACAGAGATAAACTTGAGACATCAAGAAAATATGCTATGGAATTTCTTGCAACAATGGACAAAGAGGGTATTACCATTTTTAATGGAGAAACTCGTACCGTTGTTAATAAAAAATAGGAAGGAGAAATAATGTTAAATATTACTAAGAGAAGACCACTAATGCATCAGGAAGGTCATACAGGAGGAAGTACTGAAGAAAATTGCTCTCACGATTGTAGCAGCTGCGGAGCTGACTGTTCATCAAGAACTGAGGAGGGTATTAAAAAACTGGAAATCAATAAACACAGCTCTGTTAAAAAGGTAGTAGCTATTATGTCCGGCAAGGGTGGTGTAGGAAAGTCAATGGTAACCGCACTTAGTGCTATTGCTGCCAACAGAGAAGGTTTACAAGTCGGAATACTGGATGCCGATGTGACAGGCCCGTCAATTCCTAAGATCTTTGGTGTACATAATAAAGCGCTCGGATCCGATTTTGGAATCCTCCCTGAAGTTACAGAGAATAATATTAAAATAATGTCTATCAATCTGCTAACGGAGAATGAAACAGATCCTGTGGTATGGAGAGGACCTGTAATTGGAGGTGTGGTAGAACAGTTCTGGACAGACGTGTTCTGGGGAGATCTCGATGTTCTGTTTATAGATATGCCTCCTGGAACAGGGGATGTTCCTCTTACTGTTTTCCAGTCGATTCCAATAGACGGGATCATAGTTGTAACATCACCTCAAGATCTTGTGTCTATGATAGTTACCAAGGCGGTTAATATGGCTAAGCTTATGAATATTCCAATCCTTGGTATGGTGGAAAACATGAGCTATTTATCATGCCCTGACTGTGGTAAGAAGATAGAGGTATTTGGCCATAGCATGGCAGAAAAAGTGGCAGTTGCCAACGACATCAAATTGCTTGAGAAATTGCCTTTAGATCCATCGCTCGCAGAGAAGGTAGATCAGGGACAAATTGAACAATATGATGGTAAGCAAATGGATGCGATCCTTGATGTTCTTAAGGATCTTGGTGTAGACGAATAATAATACTAATATTAGTATCAACTTATACAGCTGTATATTTACTTAGGAGGATACTTTATTGAGCGAACTGATAAGACTTGAATCCATTGTGAAAAGTTATGAGGGCAATGTCGTATTGAATGGCATTGATCTAAGTGTTTCAGAAAACGAATTCGTTACACTTCTTGGGCCGTCCGGTTGTGGAAAAACAACCACATTAAGATTGCTGGGCGGATTTGAGAAACCTGACGAAGGAAGGATTTTGTTTGATGGCAAAGTAATTACAGATATGCCTGCAAACCAAAGACCAATAAATACGGTTTTTCAGAACTATGCTCTTTTTCCACATATGAATGTCGGTGAAAATATAGCATTCGGATTAAGGGTTAAGAATAAGCCTGAGCAATATATTAAGGACAAGATTAAGTATGCCCTCAAACTTGTTAACCTTAAAGGATTCGAGACAAGAAAAGTCGATCAGCTTTCCGGCGGTCAGCAACAGAGGATTGCGATGGCCAGAGCGGTTGTTAATGAACCAAAAGTTCTGCTTCTCGATGAACCTCTTGGAGCATTAGACCTCAAGCTTCGTCAGGAGATGGAGTATGAGTTGGTGCGTCTAAAAAAAGAACTTGGCATCACGTTCATATATGTAACTCACGATCAGGAAGAAGCTCTTACTATGTCTGATAAAGTTGTAGTTATGAACGAAGGCAGAATACAACAAGAAGGAACTCCTGAAGAAATATATAATGAACCGGAAAATGCTTTTGTTGCAGACTTTATTGGAGACAGCAACATTGTTTCAGGTAGGATGGTAGAGGATTATCTTGTTAAAATTAACGGAATTGACTTCCCTTGTATAGATGGCAGTGAACAAGGATTCAAGCCCGGACGTAAAGTTGACGTTGTCATAAGGCCTGAAGATATAGAAATAAGACCGTATGGTCAAGGAATATTCAATGGGACGATTATATCTAAGCTTTTCATTGGTATGCATTATGAAATGCTTGTGGAAAGTGAGGATGGCAAAATTGAATGGTTGCTTCAGAACTATGTTCAGCAAGAAGAGGGCGATAGAATTGGCATGTATGTAAAACCTGAAAATATTCAGATTATGCATAAACCAAGGTCGGAGGATGAGGAGGCAATTGAAGTTGATATATAAAAAAAGATATGCCTCACCATTCATAATATGGATAATTGTCGGTACGGTGATTCCGCTTGCATCGATTGCTTACTATGGGTTTATGGATCGAACAGGATCTTTTACTTTTACAAATATTCTGGCTATGTTTCAGCCTAATCACTTACAGGCTTTGGGATTGTCCCTGCTATTTGCAATAACAAGTACAGTGATATGTCTTGTTCTTGCATTTCCAATGGCTATGATTTTAAGAGAAAGTAAGTTCGGTAAGCAAGGTTTTATGATTTTTGTAATCATCCTTCCTATGTGGATGAACTTCTTATTAAGAACAATGGCGTGGCAAGTGTTACTGGAAAGACAGGGAGTAATCAATTCGATAATTACAGCAATTGGCCTGCCAAGACAGGAACTGATGAATACTCCGGGAGCAATCGTTCTGGGTATGGTATATGACTTCCTGCCATTCATGATTCTTCCGATATATAATACAGTTTCCAAAATCGATAAGAATATAATAGAGGCGGCCTATGATCTTGGAGCGTCTAAGATACGTACATTTAAGGATATAATTGTTCCGATGACCGTTCCGGGAATAGTGAGCGGAGTAACGATGGTTTTTATTCCTTCACTGACAACGTTTGTTATATCGAATATGCTTGGCGGAGGAAAAATCAATCTTATAGGAAATATCATTGAACAAGAATTTACGGTTAACTCAAACTGGTACTTAGGATCGGGACTTTCACTTGTTATGATGATATTTATAATAATCAGTATGCTACTGCTCCAGAAATTTGATAAAACGGGTGGAGAAAACCTTATATAGGAATTAAGAGATATGAAGAAAACTTTAGCAAACATATACATATTAATAATAATGCTTTTCTTGTATCTGCCTATTATTGCCTTAATTGTTCTTTCTTTCAACGAGTCAAAATCCATGGCGGTATTTACAAGATTTAGCCTAAAATGGTATGAGGAGCTTTTTCAAAGCGAACTTATGATGAGGGCATTAATCAATACATTTTCAATAGCTATAATATCTGCACTGATAGCTACTGTCGTGGGTACTTTGGCAGTTCTTGGCATGAATTCAATGAGAACAAAATCACAAAATGCTCTTATGGCGTTTAATAATATTCCTCTTTTGAATGCTGATATAGTTACTGGAATCGCTCTGATGTTGTTTATGCTGATTCTTAAAATCCCAAGAGGATATGGAACCATCCTTTTTAGCCATGCAACTTTTTGTATTCCTTATGTAATACTATCAGTTAAGCCGAGGGTGAATAAAAGGACAGATAAGCTATATGAGGCTGCCCTTGATCTGGGGGCAACGGGAAAATATGCATTCAGGAAAGTTGTTCTTCCCGAACTGTGGCCTGGAATAATGTCAGGTTTCATGCTTAGCTTTACGATGTCTGTTGATGACTTCATAATTACATATTTTACAAGAGGAGCCGGAATAAATACGATTGCGACTCTGATATATAGCCAGGTTAAAGTAGGAATAAGACCGAGCTTGTTTGCGCTTTCGACAATTATTTTTATCGTAGCTTTGGTTGTTCTTGTCATAATAAACATAAGACAGTCGAAAGCAGACAAGGATAACAAGATGGCATTCAATCTGTAAAATATAATAAAGTCGTAAACTGTGTTGATATTATAATACATAAATAAACACATTGAATTATACATATTTGAAAGTAGCCGGAGCGACTTGCTCCGGTTTTTCACTCTATCAGAAAAATGTATAAATATATGGTTGACAGCAGGTATTTTATAGAGTATATTATGAGGTGCAGTTAGCACTCTATCTAAAAGAGTGCTAACAAAAAAACAAAGATAGGAAAGGATGGCACGTCATGGAACTCAGCGAAAGACAATTACAAATACTACAGGCAATAATATATGATTATGTCGAAAATGCTGAGCCTGTCGGATCGCGATCCATTGCAAAAAGATACGACTTTGGTGTAAGCCCGGCTACTATTAGGAACGAGATGTCAGATCTTGAAGAAATGGGATATCTTACACATCCTCATACATCTGCCGGAAGAGTTCCGTCAGATAAAGCATATAGATTATATGTAGATGATTTAATGAAGAAGAAGAGCCTGAGTAATAAAGACAAGAGATTTATAAGCGACAGATTGGCAGCAAATTGCACTGCGTTTGATGAAACAATAAAACATGCGGCAAAGCTTTTGTCCGAGATAACACAGCTCACATCGTTTGCAATGACGCCTTCGTCAAATCAAGACATCATAAGTTTTATTAAGTTACTTCCGGCCGACGAGAACACTGTAATCCTAATGATTGTAGGCGAAAGTGGTCGGATAATGAATACAACATTGAGGTTTGAAGTTTCATACTCACAGGAAGTTCTTGATATACTCAGCAAGAATATGACGGTTAATTACAAGGGAAGGACTCTTGATGAAGTTCTTGAAAGTGGGATTATTGCAGATGCCAGCTCTGATATTGAAGCACTGAACTCTCTCCTGGGAAAATTAAGACCGACATTTATAAAGACTCTGGAAGACATGCTCGATGTAAACCTTTATATGGAGGGAATGACTAATATATTTGATATTCCGGAGTATTCAAGCATAGACAGGGCGAAAGCCTTCCTGGAAATTTTCACAAAGAAAGAAGAATTTACCCGAAAAATTCTGGAAAGAGCAGATGGTGTTGTTGTAACCATAGGCGATGAGAATGATTCGATGAAAGATTGCTCATTGATTACGGCGACATATCATGTAGATGGTAACCTCATCGGGAAAATCGGTGTAATAGGACCTACAAGAATGAAATACGATGAAGTAACATCGATTATGGAGTATCTTACTAATAATCTCAGTGAGACCTTTAAGCTCACAGATGGAAAGGATAAGTAATAATGCCAAAGGAAACACAGAAAGTTATATTGGAAGATGAAGACATGAACATGAATCAGGAGGCCGAAAATATCGATCACGACACGGACTTAGAGCATGACCAAACACAAGACTGTGCAGAGACAGATTCAAACAAAGAATCCGGAGAGAATACCCAAGAGTCCGAAGATAATACCCAAGAATCCGAAGATAATACCCAAGAATCCGAAGATAATACCCAAGAATCTGAACGGTATTTGAGGCTGATGGCAGAGTTCCAGAATTTTAAAAGAAGGGTTGAGAAAGAAAAGAAAGATATTCGCACATATGGAAATGAAAATATCATGAGCGAACTTCTGCCCGTACTGGATAATTTTGACAGGGCTGTGAATACTGAGCATGATGATATCAGTGGTTATGTCAAAGGAATGGAACTGATTTATCAACAACTCAGTACGGCATTAGAACATGCAGGACTTAGAGAGATAGAAGCTTTAGGAGAAGACTTCGATCCGACTAAGCATAATGCTGTAATGACAGAGGAAAGCGATGAACATGAGGTCGGAAAAGTAAGTAAAGTTCTACGGAAAGGCTATACACTTAACGATAAAGTGATCAGACCTTCAATGGTTTCGGTAGTAAAATAGTTAAATATTAAAATTTAAAATATAAACCTTTAAATAGGAGGAGAAGAAATGAGCAAAGTAATAGGAATTGATTTAGGAACAACTAATAGCTGTGTTGCAGTATTGGAAGGTGGAGAGCCTACTGTAATCACAAACGCTGAAGGCGTAAGAACAACACCTTCGGTAGTAGCTTTTACGGATAAGGGAGAAAGACTTGTCGGAGAAACTGCAAAGAGACAGGCAATCACAAATCCGGACAGAACAATATCATCCATTAAGAGGCATATGGGTGAAAGTTTCTCAGTAGAAATTGACGGTAGAAAATATACACCACAAGATATTTCTGCAATGATATTGACAAAACTCAAGACAGATGCAGAGGCTTATCTTGGAGAGAAGGTTGAGGGAGTTGTAGTTACAGTTCCGGCATACTTCTCAGATGCACAAAAGCAAGCAACAAAGGATGCAGGTAAGATTGCGGGGCTCGATGTTAAGAGAATTATCAATGAACCTACAGCAGCGGCTCTTGCATACGGACTTGATAAGGCAGAAGGAAGCCAGAAAATCTTGGTATATGACCTCGGTGGCGGAACATTTGATGTATCCATACTTGAACTTGGAGATGGAGTGTTCGAGGTGCTTGCAACTAACGGAGACACACGCCTTGGAGGAGATGACTTTGACAACGAACTTGTGAACTTCCTTGCAGACAGTTTCAAGAAGGAGAACGGAATCGATCTCAGAGAAGACAAGATGGCACTTCAAAGACTTAAAGAAGCAGCAGAGAAGGCAAAGAAGGAGCTTTCAAGCGCACAGAACACAAAGGTTAATCTGCCGTTCATAACAGTAAGTCAGGCAGGCCCTCTCCATATGGATATAGATGTTACAAGAGCACGTTTCGAGCAATTGACTAAAGACCTGGTAGAGAGAACAATTGAGCCTATGAATAAGGCTATGGCAGACGCAGGAGTAAGCTCGGGAGATATTTCCAAGGTAATCCTAGTAGGTGGATCGACTAGAATTCCTGCTGTACAAGATGCAGTTCAGAAAGTTACAGGTAAAGAACCGTTCAAGGGCATCAATCCGGATGAATGTGTTGCAGTTGGAGCATCAATTCAGGCAGGTGTTCTTACCGGGGAAGTAAAAGATGTACTGCTTCTGGATGTAACACCTCTGTCACTGTCGATAGAGACACTTGGTGGAGTTGCTACAAGATTGATTGAGAGAAATACTACAATTCCGACTAAGAAAAGCCAGATATTCTCAACTGCTGCGGATAATCAGACAACAGTTGATATCCATGTAATGCAGGGTGAGAGAGAGATGGCTAATGGCAATATTACACTGGGAAGATTCCAGCTCACAGGTATTGCTCCGGCTCCTCGTGGAATTCCTCAAATTGAGGTTACTTTCGACATCGATGCTAACGGTATCGTAAATGTAAGCGCGAAGGATCTCGGCACAGGAAAAGAACAGAAGATTACAATCACTTCTTCAACAAAACTATCTGAAGATGAGATAAATCAAAAAATAAAAGAGGCTGAGCAATTTGCCGAAGAAGACAAAAAGCAAAGAGAAGCGGTTGAGACCAAAAATCAGGCCGAAGGACTTCTGTTCGAGACAGAAAAACAGATGAAGGATCTTGAGGACAAAGCGACAGAAGAAGAAAAAGCTGCTGTAGAGACCGCACGAGAAGATTTAAAGAATTCAATTGAGACAAATGATGTAGAAGCGATGAAAACCAAGATGGAAGCATTAACAAACGCTTTCTATCCTATATCAACAAGAATCTATCAGGAAGCACAGGCAGCTCAAGAAGCTTCTCAAGGATCAGAAGCCGGTAATATGGGTGGACCCGGACAAGAAGATACCGTCAATGATGGAACTGTCGATGCAGACTATGAAGTAGTTGATGAGGAATAATTTAAAATAGTTCAAAATAGCACAGAAGAATAACTTATAGAGGTAAACAACAGCATGGCAGATAAACGGGATTA
>JAAYIA010000019.1 GCA_012735145.1 Clostridiales bacterium
AGCGCATCGATTTGACACCAAAAGAATACGACTTGCTTTTCTATATGATACAGAACAAGAATATTGCTCTTTCGAGAGATAAGCTTCTTTCTGACATATGGGGATATGACTTCTTTGGCGATGACAGAACAGTTGATACACACATTAAGAATTTAAGAAACAGCCTTGGACCTTATAGGCGTTTCATCGTTACTCTGAGAGGTGTAGGTTATAAGTTTGAGTACGAGAAATAATCTGCATTTAATAACTGTGATAAAGAGCACCTAAAATGGATACGCGAAATTTTAACCCTGATAAGAAAAAAGCAGATACAAGCAGTATAAAGACGACAACTCTATTGTCGTTTGTTCTTTTTGCGATGATTCTTGTTATGATCATCTGGGGACTCGTTACCTTCTTTATCAATACCTATTACGAGAGCATGCGTGCACAAGAATCAATAAGAATAGCTAATGCTCTTGAAACGAACTTTCGCGAAGAGCCTTACTCTTTTGAAGATTATGCAATTCAATCTGCAGCCAGCAACAGGATATATATCAAACTCGATGCTCCTTATAATTCCATGGAATTCGACGGCACCATTGGTCTCAAAGATCTTGACTCTTTTGCTAAGGACATAGAGACAATTTCTTCAAAGCTTGAGAAATCCCCTCTTAAAAGTGTCACCTATACTGTAAGAGATACTTCAACGGAGTCAAATTCGAGACTTTTATTTGCCACGCATATTGAAAGTGCAGGTGAATTGAGCACCTTGTATATAATTGCACCTCTTTATCCCGACCTGGTAACCACAAGAATAATCAAGAATATGCTTTTCTATATCTCTATGATAGTCCTTATAATAGCCTTGATGCTTGCCTTCGCTCTGTCTCGCAGGCTCGCTACACCAATAGAAAATCTTACAAAAGCAGCGACTGAGCTTTCTCAGGGAAACTACAATGTCAAGTTCGACGGTGCTTCCTTTACAGAGACCAAAGAACTCGCTCGTGCTCTCAACAAAGCATCTTACGAGATGGAAAGAAGTGAGTTCTATCAAAGAGAGATTATTGCCAATGTTTCGCATGACCTCAAAACTCCTCTGACGATGATACGCTCATATGCCGAAAAAATAATAGATATCTCAGGAGATAATCCGGAAAAACGAAACTCCGACCTTGGAGTAATAATATCCGAAACAGAGAGGCTGAACACCCTCGTCACCGATATGATGTCTGTCTCAAATCTGCAATCAAATAATGTTGAGCTTCACAAAGAAACCTTCGACCTTGTAGAGGCCGCAAAAGTCGTATATGAAAGTGTACTCGTCCTCAGCGCCTCTCAGGACTATGAAATCAATTTCCATCCAAGCAAACCGGCTTATGTTGTAGGAGATAGAAATAAAATTATGCAAGTGATGACCAATTTTGTCTCCAATGCAATTAAGTATTCAGGAGACAACAAGTTTATAGATATCAGGCTACAAAGGTCAGGAAAAAAAGTTGTTTTCCACTGCATCGATCACGGTTTGGGTATTCCTACGGATGAACAGAGCCACGTATGGGACAGGTATTATAGGACTTCTGCAAACCATGAACGATATATTGAAGGCACCGGACTTGGATTATCAATAGTCAAAGGCATACTGACTCTTCATAGCGCAGCCTACGGAGTAAACAGTGAGGAAGGTAAGGGTTCCGACTTCTGGTTCGAAATGGATACTGTCAGAAAACCCTCTACAAAAAGCAAGGACATCAAGAAAGATTCAATAACCGGAGAAGAGAATGGCGAAGAAAACTAAAACCGTCTTCATATGTTCAGATTGCGGTAACGAATATCCCTCATGGCAAGGGCAATGTTCTTATTGCAAGTCTTGGGGAACAATAACCGAGCACCATATACAAGAAGGTCCCGAACTTTCAGTCGATAACAGGAGACGCACCGGGACAGAAGGTGTACCGGTCAAATTAAATAAAATAGGAACAACCAACTACGCGAGAATGGACTCCGGCATCGGAGAGCTCAATAGAGTACTCGGTGGTGGTATTGTTTTCGGTTCTCTTACTCTGATTTCAGGTGAACCGGGAATAGGTAAATCAACCATTTTGATTGAAGCAGCAAATAAAATTGCCGATTCATATGGACCGGTTCTATATGTAAGCGGCGAAGAGTCCGAAGAACAGATTAAGCTTCGTGCAGACAGAGTATGTCAATCAGTAAGTGATAACCTATATATTTTTCCGGAAACAAACACCGAAAACATCCTCTTATCATGTGGAAACATTAAACCCTGCTTCGTGATAATCGACTCTATACAAACGATGTACTCATCTTCCGTTGATTCTGCCGCCGGAAGCATCACACAGATAAGAGAGTGTTCAAACATCTTAATTAAGTTTGCCAAAACCAATAATGTTCCCATCTTTATAGTCGCACATGTTACCAAATCCGGTGAGCTTGCAGGGCCAAAAACTATTGAACACATGGTTGATTGTGTTCTTAATTTCTCAGGTGAAAGAGACAGAGATCTTAGAATACTTAGATCCTATAAAAACAGATTCGGTACGACTGATGAGATAGGAGCTTTCAGAATGTCGGCGGAAGGGATGCAGGAGGTTCCGGACTTAAGCGGAAGCCTTATAGAAAACATATCGGGCGAAGAAGGATCGGTTATATCTGCCTCCTATGAGGGAAGCCGCCCCGTTTTCTTCGAAATACAAGCTCTTGTAACACAGGCGAATGTGGGCTTTGCAAGAAGAACCGCAGTCGGCATCAACTACAACCGATTAAGTATGATTCTTGCTGTTCTTGAGAAGAAGGCCGGCATCAAGCTCCTCGACTATGATGTGTATGTTAACGTAGTAGGTGGCATGAACACGGGGAGTACATCAACCGATTTAGCTGTTGCCCTTGCTATATATAGTTCTTTCAGAAGCAAATCTACTACCAAGAAGATTATTGCAGTAGGTGAAGTCGGGCTTACCGGTCATCTGCGCTCGATAAATAATGCCGATAAGATAATCCAAGAAGCACTGCGCCTCGGTTACGACAGGATTATTATTCCTGTCAATAACGCCAACCAGATCCGTAAAACAATTCCTGACAATGATATAGAGATTTGCGGAGTGGCGGGTATCAAAGATGCCATCAAATACTATACTGATAACTAAAGTTCGTCTTACATATTCTATAACATATATAAAAGCTCGGATTTCTCCGAGCTTTTCTTATAGATATTATTATTCCTATTGAATTTATTTCTCTTCTTGGCTTGCTTTATATGCTGCTATTACCTTTTCTGCCCTATCTCTTGGAAGCTCATCATATCTTGCAAACTCAACTGTGAAGGAGCCTCTGGCCTGAGTCATCGATCTTAAAGCGATGGCATAATCAAAGAGTTCTCCCTGAGGTACCTCTGCATGGAGCAGCTGATTTCCTCCTTCTGCCTGATCCATTCCCATAACGACACCACGTCTGTTAGGAAGATCTCCCATTACATCTCCGACAAAGTCGTTAGGAACGCTGATTTCAACCTTCATAATAGGTTCAAGCAGGCAAGGCTTCGCCTCATCAATACCCTTCTTGAATGCTATTGATGCAGCCACCTTGAAAGAAACCTCGTTTGAATCTACTTCATGGTATGAACCATCATATAAAACCGCCTTGATATTCTGAACCTTACAACCTGCAAGAGGTCCTTTTTCCATAGACTCAAGAAGTCCCTTCTCAACTGCAGGTACGTAATTTTTTGGTACGGAACCGCCAAACAGCTCTTCTGAAAATTCCAGTCCCTCTTCTTGAGACGGTGAAAATCTGATTCTAACATCGCCATACTGCCCTGCGCCACCGGACTGCTTCTTATGCTTACCCTGAACATCGGAACTTCCTTTGATTGTTTCTCTATAAGCAATTCTCTGCGGAACGACCTTTACAGATATCTTATATCTATCCTTGACCTTTGCCTGCATGATATTAAGCTGCATATCTCCCTGCCCGGCAATAAGTGTTTGGCGAGTTTCTGTGTTTCTGACCAGTGCAAATGTAGGATCTTCTTCTGCGAGCTTTATAAAGCCTTGTCCCATCTTTTCTTCGTCATTCTTGTCCATAGCTTCTACAGCAACGAAATAGCATGGGCTTGGAAATTCTATTCCCGGAATACGAACCGGTTTATTCTTATTACAAAGAGTATCTCCTGCCTTAGTATTCTGCAGCCTACCAAGTGCGACGATGTCGCCTGCCGGAACTGTATCCGGTATTTCTTGAGACTTCCCTCTTACATAGAAGGCTGAACTAAGCTTCTCTGACTTCTCAGTACGGTGGTTATACAGCTCAATACCCGTCTTTAAAGTTCCCGATACAATTTTAGCGTATGAAATTCTTCCAAGGAATGGATCTGCCAACATCTTGAATACATAAATGACGAGGTCTCCATTCGGATCGCACTTTATTTCAATATCCTCTCCCTTATCGTTCTTAGCAGGTGTCAAATACGCATCAGGCTTTGGAGCATACTTGCAAAGAGAGTCAAGGACTTCATCCACTCCGTCTCCCTTGATACTGCTCATATTCAGAATAGGCATAATATCTCCGTTTGAGATTCCTTTTGCCAAACCATTTGCAAATTCTTCATCAGTGAAAGCTTCACCTTCAAAGAATTTCTCCATGAGCTCTTCATCTGCACCGGCAACCGCTTCATCCAGAGCGTCTTTATCGTCTAAAGTTACACAGGTCGGTCCGAAAACATCTTTTAACTCTTCTACAACTGCACCAACATCAACATTGTCTTTGTCTGTCTTGTTAAGCACAAAGAATGTAGGAGAATTGTATTTCTTGACCAGGTTCCACGCCTTCTCAGTTCCAACCTGAATGCCGGCAGAAGCATCTACCATAATAATAGCTGTCGCCCCTGTTGAAAGGGCTGCTATTGCCTCTCCCGCAAAGTCAAAGAATCCCGGAGTGTCTATGAAGTTCAGCTTAGTACCTTTATACTCTACAGGTACCAATGTCTGATTGATGGTATATCCTTTGTCTATTTCCATCTTGTCATAGTCAGATACTGTGTTTCCGTCCTCTACTCTACCAAGCCTGCTGATAACTTTTGTATTCAGTAGTGCGGCTTCCAGGAAGGTTGTTTTGCCAACGCCACCATGTCCCAAAATGACGATGTTGCGGATTTTGTCGGTTGAATATCCTTTCATTTGTTCCTCCTAAAGTATTATGTATTGTATTTATATTTATAATCTATTTATTTTATTGATATTATGCCTTTGGTTTCTATCTATACTATTACCGCAATTTATCTTGTTATTACGATACCACTAATTAAAACTCAGCACTTCCCGGTGTTCTTGGGAACATCTGTACATCTCTTATATTTTCTATGCCCGTCATATACATGAGTATGCGGTCAAAGCCCAGTCCATATCCTGAGTGCTTAACTCCGCCGTATTTGCGTAGGTCCAAATACCAGTCATAAGTGGACTCTTCCAGCCCCATGTCACGGATTTTTTTGAGAAGGACATCGTATCTTTCTTCTCTTTGGCTTCCTCCTATAATCTCTCCAACTCCCGGAACCAGCATGTCACACGCTGCGACTGTTTTACCATCCTCGTTGAGTCTCATGTAGAAGGCCTTACAATCCTTAGGATAATCGGTTACGAAAATAGGTTTCTTGTATATCTCCTCTGTGAGGTATCTCTCATGCTCTGTCTGTAGTTCCAATCCCCACTCTACGGGATATTCAAATTTTTTGCCTGATTCCTGCAAAATTTCAACTGCTTTTGTATATGTTATTCTGTCGAAATCGGAATTAACAATGTTTTGGAGTCTTTCGAGAAGACCCTTATCTACAAAGTTGCTAAAGAATTTCATTTCCTCAGGACAGTTCTCCAGAACATAATTGATTATATATTTGATCATTGCCTCTGCAATGTCCATATTACCTTGAAGGTCACAGAAAGCCATTTCGGGCTCTATCATCCAAAACTCTGATGCATGTCTTGCCGTATTTGAATTTTCAGCTCTGAAAGTTGGACCGAAAGTATACACGTTGCGAAATGCAAGTGCCATAACCTCTGCCTCAAGCTGACCGGAAACAGTCAGGCTTGCTTTCTTGCCAAAAAAGTCCTGCGCATAGTCTATATTGCCTTCTTCGTCGTACGGAATGTTTTCAAGATCGAAAGTCGTCACATGAAACATCTCACCTGCGCCCTCTGCATCACTGCAGGTGATTACAGGAGAGTGTGCATAGATAAAGCCTTTCTCTTGGAAGAATTTGTGTATTGCATAAGCTGCAGCACTTCTTACTCTATAAACAGCAGAAAAAGTGTTGCTCCTCGGTCTTAGGTGAGCAATCTCTCTCAAAAACTCCATGGAATGGCGCTTCTTCTGAAGAGGGTAGTCAGGATCCGAGTCTGCTTCGAGGGTAATCTCGGTAGCTTTGATTTCAAAAGGTTGCTTTGCCTCCGGTGTCAGTTCGAGAATTCCCTTCACCTTGATTCCGGCACTTAAATGATACTTCGAAACCGCATCGTAATTATCCAGCTTATCTTTCTCATATACTACCTGGACAGGTGTAAAAAAAGTTCCATCGTTGAGTGAAATGAATCCAAAGTGATTAGAACTTCTATTTCCCCTCACCCAGCCATAGACAGTTATTTCCTTGCCAACATATGCTTCCTTATTCTTAAATAGTTCTCTTAATTCAACATCTCTCATTATTATGCACGTACCCTTCAAACAATTTTAGACTGATATTACACCAGCTTTAAAATTATAACATATTGAGTGAAATAATGTCATTATAATTATACAAATGCGATTATCAGGGTCTTCATTATTGTAGCAACAAAAAAGAGCCGCGAAAGGCTCTTAAATATTTCATTATTAAATCATTTTTTTGATCGCCATTTCTTTATCGCCTCGTACCTCTCCTTAAACTTCGGCTCAAAGCCCTGATTAGTCGGATGATAGTACTCCTTTCCAATCAATGACTCAGGTAGGCATTCCATATCCGCAATCTTTTCCACGGTATCGTGAGCATATATATAGTCCTTACCATAATTGAGTTCTTTCATAAGGTCAGTCGGAGCATTCCTTATGTGAAGAGGAACAGGTTCGGCAATCTGTTCATTTGCATCCGCTGCAGCCTGCATATAAGCAATCTCCATCGCATTTGATTTTGGTGCAAGTGCATTATATATTACAGCCTGCGTAAGATGAACGCTGCACTCCGGCATTCCTATCAAGTGGCAAGCTTGAAAAGCAGCAACAGACAGTTCCAAAGCTCTGGGATCCGCAAGGCCCACATCTTCCGCTGCGAATCTCGTCACTCTCCTTGCTATGAATATAGGGTCTTCTCCCGATTCAAGCATCCTTGCGAGCCAATATACTGAGGCATCAGCATCGGAATTTCTCATTGATTTATGAAGGGCTGAAATCAGATTATAATGTTCTTCACCGTGCTTATCGTAAAGCAAAGATTTCCTTGATGTGCACTGCTCAAAATCGTCCTCTGTTACAATTATTGTCTCTTTGCCTGTAGCAGAGTCCACTTCCGTTTCTGCGTTGAGAATTACCATATCAAGAGTAGAAAGCGCCGTCCTCGCATCACCATTTGCAAAGGATGCAATCATCTCTATAGTTTTATTATCTATCCTTATGTCTTCATTTCCAAATCCACGAGAATCCTTAAGCGTGTTTCGTATAAGCTGAGCGATATTCTCTTGACTCAATTGTTTAAGCACAAATACTTTGCAGCGAGAAAGCAAAGCTCCGTTCACCTCAAATGACGGGTTCTCCGTCGTCGCTCCGATTAATACAATACTGCCCTTCTCTACGAATGGAAGAAAAGCATCCTGCTGAGCTTTGTTGAACCTATGGATCTCGTCAATAAACACTATTGTTCTCGCACCAAGAGCCGACACCTTGTCAGCCTGCTGCATAACAGTTCTGATGTCCTTAATGCCACTGTTAACAGCGCTGAATGTTATAAATTGCGCTTCGGTTTTTCCGGCGATTATGCGCGCAAGCGTGGTTTTACCAACACCCGGCGGTCCCCAGAATATCATGGATGTTATCCTGTCTTGCTCAATGAGTTTCCTGAGTATTTTACCTTCGGAAAGAAGATGCTCTTGTCCTACGAATTCGTTCAAATCTCTGGGGCGCATCCTCTCAGCAAGAGGCTTGCTTTTATTTTCGCTATCAAAGAAGGTCACCTGACTCATATCTTTTTCTCCAGCATCACAAGCTCCACTCCCGGTATTCCGTTGAAAACGGTGTGAACAATTCCGACCTCCCTATAGCCTAGCTTTGAATAGAAATGTCTTGCTATTTTGTTACGTGCATTAGTGTCCATTCTGAGAACCTTGCAGCACTGTTCCTTAGCGAGATTTTCCCAGTAAGCTACGAACTTGGTCCCAATATTGTTCTTCTTAAATGCTGGTTCAACTACAAGAGTATGGAGGACAGCAATTTCTTCATCCTTAGCCTTATACATCCAGTCGCACTCTAAGTATTCCTTACCTTGTATGTTATTCAGTATTGCAGAAGCTACTACCCTGCCATCCAGTTCGCAAACATACAGATCTCCTCGCACAACAGCGGCATCTGCAGTCTTTCTTACAGGATATATATCCCTCTTCCAGCCTGTCGTAATCTCGCCTTCTTCTTCCATGCTGTGAATGTTTTTGTAAATAAGTTCTACTCCATCCAGATCTTCAATTGTCGCTTTACGAAAAATCTCTCCCATCGCATCTCCTCCTTCTACAACTCAACAGGAACAGTTGCTGTCATGTTCTGCATTAAAGCTTCCGGATTCTCAAGCAAATATTTTGTAATCCTCAGAGATTTCGCAAAATAGAAACCATCCGCAATTCTCTCGTCGATAATAAAGGTGCAATCGACCATGTCTCTCTCCTGTTCGCTCCCATCTTTCATTATCACTTTCTCTTTATACATAGTTCCTATAGTCATCATAAGGGAACATGTCCCATAATTATTCAGATGGTGATACGGAGCTCCCGCTCCAATCGAACCCAGGTTGGAAAGCAGAACTGTAGCATAATTAGGGTCTCCTGTTGAAAGAAACCTAGGCATTATACCGTTATACTCAAGAACCTTAACAACTCCAAATACACCCGTTAAGACAAATCTCGGAAGCTTTCCAACCGTTTCCATCAACTTATCCAAATCATTGGACTTCTCTTTGCGTACTTTGCTGACATCTCCAAGAATCATCTTCGAAACGCTATCCAGATTCATATCCGGTCTTATATCCATAAACATAAGCGACTCTTCAGATGCATCTTCAAACTGTCTCTTAACTACAAAAGAAAGAATAATATTTTTTCTTTGATAATATGTTTTCCCCGAAATAAAAATATTTAACTTTGGTCGCAGATATATTGTTCTCCCAACAGCCGTACATATAGCATGGAAGAGCTTAAGGTTGATATCTTCTTTCTCATTTCTTTCTTTCATATATTTGAGAAGCTCTGTAATATCGAATTTCTCCGTAGATGACACCTCTGCCTCTGTTCTCTTGGGCATTACATAAGGAATTATTGCATGAACTGCATCAAGTCCCTTGATTCTCACACCATCTCTTCTCTTATTTCTCATAGTCCACCTCTTTCGGATTAAAGTTTTCAAATATCGGTATACTTCCTGCCCTGATGGAAGCCTTATAAGCTCTAGGTGTCCTTATTGTCCACGATGCCTCTTGTATTGCTTTCTTGTCAACTGCCCTTCTCAATGCTCGATTATCTCTATCAGCAAACTTATATGCTATAAAATCCGGCTTAACTATTCTATTTAATACCAAATTAGTCAACAATAGGACCTGATAACTCGGTAGGCCTGAAGGGTTTCGAAAAAAATTCTGTGCAAGCTGTCCTCTTATTATATTCGGTCTGATTTTACGCAGCTCAATCAATGCACGTGGATCGAAACTTTCCATAACAAATTTCCCTTTGTATCTATCCAGTCTCTTACAGGTTTTCTGAACAAGGGCCTTGTAATTTCCTCTTGCAACCTTGAGCTCTATAAGAAGATCAAGCCCCGTATCCTCATACAAATCCAAAACCTCATCAAGAGTCGGTATATGCTCATCTGTTCCTGCAAGCCGTAATTTGCGCAGGTTGACCATATCGTAGTCTTCTATCTCTCCTTTAACGCCCGTCATCCTCTCAAGCTCTTCATCATGAAAAACCACTAGGCTCCCATCTGCTATCAGATGAACGTCTATCTCCGTTGGCATATTATACTCAATTGCTCTACGAAAGGCCGCCATTGAGTTCTCAGGGATCTTATCATTGACATGAAATCCTCTGTGAGCGTACATCTCCGCAAGGTTTAATTCTCTTCCATTATTTTCGATGTTCTTCCTTCTGATTTTTTTTAAAAATTTAATTATCATATCGATTATCGCCCTCGTCTATCTTCCTTGTATTTTTCTAGTCATCCATCTCCTCAAAAGCTGAAAGTCCCTTCTTTGCCTCGGGTGCCACATCTCCGTGTTTTACAAACATCATAGTTAAAAAGCTCAAAGCTACAAATAACGCTGCATAAGGAAAAAGTACTTTATAGCTTATGTTTTTCATCATGAAGCCTGCCAGTATCGGTGTCACCACCTGAGCTGCCATGGAAGCCGTATAGTAATAGCCTGTGAACTTACCTATATCAGATCCTCTGCACATCTCAACTACCATAGGAAGGGAATTCACGTTGATTGCAGCCCATGCGAAACCCACTATCGCAAATACAACAAACATCACTGTATTAATCTTGTTATATGTTGTTGTCAGGAAGAAGCCTGACAAGAAACAGAGGGCAAGTAGGATTATTCCTATCATTATAGTTTTCTTACGGCCAATTCTAGATGCAAGATTTCCAATCGGTATGTATGAAACGATTGCACCGGCAGTCGCAATAAGTAGGCATATAGATGCTTCCCCTAGTCCCTGCCCCATTACTTTATCGACATATGTAGTAAACCAAGTCGTTATGCCGTTATACCCTATGAACCACAGAGCGATTGATGCAAGCAGGAAGCCGAGGCTTCGTTTTACATCTGCAGGTAGGACTTCATTTCCGCTTCCATCATCTTGAGCAAGGTTCCACTCAGGATGCTCTGCCTCCAAAGCTTGGTTTTCTGCTACAAGTTCAGGTTCTTTGACTTTCTTAAATAATATAAGTACAGAAATCACCATAATTGCACTTACAAAGAGAAACAAAGGTTGATAATTGACATGATCCAGTCCTTGTACTTTAGAATTAGGATACATCACAGCTGCGACTGCAAGATAAATTATTCCACCCACAGCCCCCATAAGGTTAATTATGGCATTTCCTTTTGATCTCAAAGGCTTAGGTGTTACATCCGGCATAAGGGCTACCGCAGGAGATCTGTATGTTCCCATGGACACAAGTAGTAAGGCAAGAATAATAATAAATAACACCATCTTCCCTATGGAAGGTGATGCATAATACCCATTGTCAAGTAAAGGAAGAGCGTTAAGAAACACTATCGCTGCTATCGTTCCAAGCAATATATATGGCATTCTCTTTCCTATCTTGGTATGTGTCCTGTCAGACAAAGAACCAAAGACAGGAAGCAAGAACAACGCCAACACATTATCTGCCGCCATTATCGCTCCGGAAAATGTTTCATTAAGTTTAAATGTTTTTGTAAGAATCAGTGGAACGACACTATCATACATCTGCCAAAACGAACATATTGACAGAAAAGCAAGTCCCACCAAGATGGTTCTTTTGTTATTAAGCTTCACGATTAACCTCCATAGTTACTGACTATTGTCAGTTTGATTGACTATAAGCAATAGTAGCCTATTTCCTCGAGACATCCCGGCAATTCGTACATGCTATTGATTTCCGCATCCGGATTAGTTACAGTGCCAAAACCATACTTTGCCCACACAAACGGGATTCCTGCTTTGGCAGCCGAATTCGCATCTTTTTGGATATCGCCAATGTACACAGCAGATGACTCACCATTTCTATCCATCACCAAACGAATATTCTCCGCCTTGGACAAGTTCGTGTTTCCCCACTCTTCAAAATCACAAAAATATTCATCCATGTTCATAGAAGATAGAAAGGTTTGAATATATCCCTTTTGACAATTGCTTACTATTCCAAGTTTATTGCCTGCATTATATAGGTCATGAACAATCTCCCTCACCCCGGGAAAAAGAATTCCCCCATGTTTCATTAGGTATTCGTTCTCATGCTTCTCGCAGTTTCTGAAGATATCATATCGTCTATCTACTTCTATATCGGGAAGTAAGGCATCGGCAATTTCGTTCATAGTCAGCCCCATGACCCTCCCTATGTCTGAAGCTGAAATACCTCTGTCTTTTCCCGTAAGCTCGGTTATTACATGATTCCATGACTCAGCAACCGATTGACTTGAGTCCCATAATGTTCCATCCAAATCAAAAATAATCATAATATATTTATTATAACCGATTTCTATTGAATAATTCTATACTCACAGGAATCAAAGAAGTGTATATTATATAGATATAGATTATTACAGATTATTTTTATAAATGATAAGCAACGGAGGTAATTTTTATGAGAATTGATGCAGGTGGCAAAGAATGCCCTATTCCTGTAATTATGGCAAAAAAAGAGTTGGAAGCAGGTATTCAAGACGTTGAGATAATTGTTGATGGCCAAACTCAAATTGATAACCTTGCAAGACTTGGTGATACTTTAGGCAGACCTATAACAAGTGAGAGCTTTGGCGAAAAATTCCTGGTAAAATTCGCTAACGGAGAAACAATTGTCGAAGGTGCCGGCTCTGATGATGACAGCTACGCTGTCTTCTATAATACTAATGCAATAGGAAGCAATCAAAACGAGCTTGGATATAACCTGGCAAAGATGTCTATTTTCACTCTCAGTGAAGCTGAAAACGTTCCTACCTATGTTCTCTTCATGAATGAGGGCGTTAAGTTGCCGGCAGGAGATGAGCAACAGATTATAGACAATCTTAATACACTTATAGATAAAGGTACAAAGATCCTCGTATGCGGAACCTGCTTGAATTTCTATGGAATTACCGATAATCTCAAAGTAGGAACATCAAGTAATATGTATGATATACTCAGTGCTATGCAAGAAGTCGGCAAGGTAATAACGCTCTAATCTCGCCTTGTAGATAATGTTGCGGACAATACAAAATAATACACTCGAGAAGAGGAGATTATATATTTATAGACTTACATAAAAATGTAAGCCTATAAACTAATTAAAGCTTATGCAAGAATACTATCTTTTTACATTTGAATCGACGCACGCCGCCATTTCAACCGAAAAACTTCTAAAGCCTGCAGAATGTGCGATTATGCCTGTTCCAAGGTTTATATCTTCGAGCTGTGGGATATCCGTTCGCATACGTCCCGATAAGCGAAAAGAAGCGGAAAAGCTTTTCAAATCAGGCAGTAAGTTAACTTCGGCTGATTATAAGTATTACCATATACAGATAGGGGACACCGGCGAAGAAATTATATGTAACCAAATATCTGTATAGACATTAATTTTTTTAATAAAATGCCTGATAACCTCGCAAGAATTTATCAGGCATTTATTTTAATTGTATTTATTTTATTGCGGATGATTATTCCTAATCGGACAAAAGCTTATTGAGAATATCTCGAAGAGCCTCTCTTTCCTGCTTATCGAGACGCGCACACCCTCCTACTTTATAAGGAATGTCAATTGCTTTTTCTTTGAGTTTCTCTCCGGATTCGGTCAACTCAACATTGAGGACACGCTTATCACGTTCATCTCGAGATCTGGTAACAAAGCCTTTTTTCTCCAAGCTTTTAAGTAAAGGTGTGAGGGTACCACTATCTAAGAAGAGTCTCTCTCCGAGATCCTTGACATTGATCTTTCCTCTTTCCCACATCACTATCATTGCGATGTATTGTGTGTACGTCAAGTCCAGCTTGTCAAGATATGGCTTGTACTTCTTGATAAGCTCTCTAGACGCAGCATACAGGGGAAAGCATAACTGATTCTCAAGCTTCAACGCATCAAATTTATCCATGTTATCTATCTCCTTCTTTTTATTTGATTGACATAGTTTGTTCAAAGACCTCTCCTATCGAGCCCCTTATGACCAGATCAGCTTCACCGTCTGCCGACGTTTTTGTCTTATTTATCAGCACAAGCTTCTTTCCTCTAAAATATCTTATCAATCCTGCCGCCGGGTAAACTATCAGCGTCGTACCGCCTATAATAAGAGTATCTGCCAACTCTATAGCTCTAATCGCAGCACTTACCACATCCGGATCTAAGGCCTCTTCATACAGAACTACATCCGGTTTTATGCGTCCACCACACTTATCGCAAATCGGAACATCTTTCGATTCAATAATTTTGCTTAGTCCATAGAAAGTATTGCATTTCTCGCAATAATTCCTCAAGACAGATCCGTGAAGCTCATGTACCATCTTACTTCCAGCTGTTTGATGTAGCCCATCTATGTTCTGGGTTATTACAGCTTTGAGTTTTCCTTCTTTCTCAAGTTCTGCTAGCGCATAATGACATGCATTCGGCTTTGCATCGGGGTATATTAGATTACCGCGATAAAACTCAAAGAATTCTTCCGGATGCATCATGTAGAACGTATGAGAAACCATTTCTTCCGGTGATACCGTCCTGCTCAATTTCATGCTGTACAATCCGTTTGAACTACGAAAATCAGGGATCCCACTTTCTGTTGACACTCCGGCACCCCCGAAGAATACTATATTGCTACTCTCATCTAATATCTTTCTGAATTCAGAAATTTGTGGATCCATCTCAAATCACTTCCTTGCTATATTTAATTTCCTGATGCCATTTTATATATTTCATATATATCTTCCGTTGCCAGAACCTTAAAATCTCCTATCTTCCTTGTATCTTGAAACGTAACTCCAAGAGCTGCTCTTCTGCATGCCTCGTCATCGAAGTTTAATCCTAATCCTGCTATATCTACCGGCATATCAACCGATTTGAAAAATTCTTCAAACTTCTCAATAGTTCTTATTGGATCACTTTCTCCGAAAACCCCTTCTCCCAGTTTTGCGAATCTTGAAGGATCGGTGCCGAGAACATATCTTGCCCAAGAGCCCCATATAGCTGCAAGACCGGCCCCATGTGCCACGTCGTATTCTGCCGATAATTCGTGCTCAATCTGATGGCATGCCCAGTCCCCTCTTGTCGGATTTCCAACAGCCAGCAATCCATTATGAGACAAAGTTCCCGCCCACATGAGATTAGCTCTGGCATCATAATTATTAGAATCCTTCATCGCAATAGGCAGGTATTCTATTACCGTCTTAAGGAGTGTGAAGGAAAGTTTATCGGTAAAGTCAAAAGCTTCTCCCGTATGGAAATATCTTTCTACTGTATGCATTATGATATCTACGGATCCGCTCGCAGTCTGATACTTTGATACTGAATATGTTAGTTCAGGATTAAGAAGTGCAAACTTAATTCTACCAAATTTCGAATTTGCTCCACGTTTGAAAATAGGCTCTGTCTCGTCATTGGTTATAACGGAAGAATCGCTCATTTCCGAGCCTGTAGCGGAAAGCGTTAAGATAGCACCAACAGGTATTGTGCCTTCAATTTTTCTCTTGCCACAATAAAAGTCCCATACATCTCCACCGCCATAAGCTCCATATCCGATTGCTTTAGCACTATCAAGAACAGAGCCTCCTCCGACAGCAAGAATAAAATCGATATTTCTCTTGACGACCAGCTCTATTCCCTCACGAACAAGAGAGACTCTTGGGTTAGGAACAACTCCGCCAAGCAAAACATACTCTATATCGTTTTCTTGAAGAATTTTCTCTATCTTATCCAAAAGCCCGGACCGCTTTATTGAGCCTGTTCCGAAGTGTATAAGAACCTTAGTTGCCCCATAAGCTTTCAAAACTTCTCCTACTTTATCTTCAGCACCTCTACCAAATTGTACATCGGTAGGAGTATACAGTCCCATTGACATTTCTTTTCCTCCTTAATTCTTTGTTTGTGTTTATTATATTTCTTTGCCGACAACCTTATGTGCTGATTGCGTGTTTTAGTAAGCTGCACCTTCAATAAGAATATTTAACTTATTCAGCTTATCTACTTTTATTTCAATTTGTCATCAATTTTTCTCATGAACTTTTCATTTTGTATTATGAAGCGTTCATGCTTACCCTCTCCGATAAGGCCTGCATCATCGTAGGCTTTGACATCAAACACCAACTTTCTTCCATCAATCTCCACAAGCTCGCTTTCACAGAGTATCTTCGAACCCATCGGGCTTGCCGACACATGCTTGATATCAAGATAAGTACCAACCGTACCCATACCTTCCTCCATATATGGTTCAACGCTCGACCAAGCAGTCCTTTCCATAAGAGCGACCATCATCGGAGTTGCATACACCGGAAGTCCTCCACTCTTAATTCCAACCGCCGAAACTTCATATGTGACCTCTTCATGCATTTTACCCTGTATACCTAATTTAAGCTGTGACATTTCTATATTCCTCTTCCTTAAATCCAAAAAGTGC
>JAAYIA010000020.1 GCA_012735145.1 Clostridiales bacterium
AGTCTACGTGTGCGTAGTGTCTGTTTGGTGTTTCATACTCTACGTGAGATGTCGAAATCGTGATTCCTCTTGCCTTTTCTTCCGGTGCCTTATCAATCTGATCAAAGGCTACTCCGCCACCAGTACCATACTTCTTGTTAAGCACTGTTGTAATTGCTGCTGTAAGAGTTGTCTTACCGTGGTCAACGTGGCCAATTGTTCCGATGTTGATATGTGGCTTAACTCTCTCAAAATGTTGCTTTGCCATGTCTTTCTCCTTTTTCTGAATTTATCTAATGCTTATATTTTTAGTTATTATTTTCTATTACTACTTGTTGCGTTAGACTCTTGCATGATTATTTGATAATCTTGTCTGCAAAACTTGCAGGCAATTTGTCAAAGTGATCGAACTGCATTGAATATACGCCTCTTCCCTGTGTCTTTGAACGTAAATCAGTAGCATAGCCGAACATTTCAGACAGAGGTACTAATCCATCTATGACGGCAATACCCTTATTTATCTCTGATCCTTCTATTCTACCTCTTCTTGAACTGATATCTCCGATAACATCGCCCATATAATTGTCAGGGACCGTTACTTCTACCTTGAAGATCGGCTCAAGTAGGACAGGGTTTGCCTTCATAACAGCCTCTTTGAATGCCTTTGAACCGGCAATCTTGAATGCCATATCCGATGAGTCTACCTCATGGTATGAACCGTCATAAAGTTCAACGCCTACATCAACTACATTATAGCCTGCCAGAGGACCGGCATCCATCGCTTCTTCGATACCTTCCTGAATCTTAGGAATGTAATCTTTCGGAATAGCCCCTCCGGTGATAGAGTTCTTAAACTCAAAACCTTCTCCCGGCTCTCTCGGATAAATCTTAATCTTGACGTGAGCATACTGTCCGCTACCACCTGTCTGCTTAGAATGCTTGCAGTCGACATCGGATCCCTTTGTGATTGTTTCTTTGTATGAAACCTGTGGCTTACCTACATTTGCCTCTACCTTGAACTCTCTCAGAAGTCTATCAACAATGATTTCAAGATGCAGCTCACCCATACCGGCAATAATTGTCTGTCCGGTTTCAGCGTTGGTATAAGTCCTAAAAGTAGGATCTTCATCAGCGAGCTTAGACAGTGCAATACCCATCTTCTCCTGTCCGATTTTGGTCTTAGGCTCAATAGCAATCTCGATTACGGGATCAGGAAAGTCCATTGATTCCAAAATAATCGGATGCTTATCGTCACAAAGAGTATCTCCTGTTGTTGTGAACTTCAGCCCAACCGCAGCAGCTATATCTCCTGAGAATACTTCTTCAGCTTCACTTCTGTGATTTGCGTGCATTTGAAGAATTCTTCCGATTCTCTCCTTACGACCCTTGGTAGCATTCTGTACATGAGAACCTGTTTTGAGAGACCCCGAGTAAACTCTAAAGAAAGCAAGCTTTCCCACATAAGGGTCTACCATTATCTTAAATGCGAGCGCAGAGAAAGGAGCTTTATCATCTGCATGTCTCTCCTCTTCATTGCCGGTGTAAGGATTAACTCCTGTTATAGCAGGAATATCCAGAGGCGACGGCATATAGTCTACAACTCCGTCAAGCAACAACTGAATTCCTTTGTTCTTATAGGCCGACCCACAGAAAACAGGATGCAAATCACCTTTTATTGTCTCCTGACGAATGACTCTTTTGATGTCTTCCTCGGGAATTTCCTCTCCCTCAAGATACATCATCATCAATTCTTCGTCGCATTCTACTACGGTCTCAAGCATCTGATCTCTCCATGCTTTTGCCTCGTCCATCATTTCATCAGGAATATCTGTTTCTTCATATACTCTTCCCAGATCGTCTTTGTATATCTCAGCTTTCATCTTAATAAGATCGATAATTCCGATAAATTCGGATTCTGAGCCGATAGGAAGCTGAACCGCTACTGCTTTTGCCTTGAGTCTGTCATGAATCATATGTACTACTCTTGAGTAGTCAGCTCCCAGTATATCCATCTTGTTGATAAATATCATTCTTGGAACATTATACTTTTCAGCCTGTCTCCAAACCGTCTCACTTTGAGGCTCAACTCCGCCTTTGGCACAAAGCACCATTACGGCTCCGTCAAGAACACGCAAAGATCTTTCTACTTCAACAGTAAAGTCAACGTGTCCCGGTGTGTCAATAATATTAACTCTTGTGTCTTTCCACTGGGCTGTAGTAGCGGCGGAAGTAATGGTTATACCACGCTCCTGCTCCTGTTCCATCCAGTCCATTGTAGCAGCACCTTCATGAGTTTCTCCAAGTTTATGAGTCTTTCCTGTATAAAAAAGGATTCTCTCTGTTGTTGTCGTTTTTCCGGCATCAATATGTGCCATAATTCCGATATTTCTGGTTTTTTCCAATGTAAAATCTCTTCCCATTAATTCCTCCTTTCTACATTTCTTTATTATTTTTAATTCGCATAGTAGACCTACACAGACTAAAATCTGAAGTGTGCAAACGCCTTGTTAGCTTCTGCCATTTTGTGGGTATCATCCTTCTTTTTGACGGAAGATCCTGTATTATTAGCAGCATCCATAAGTTCCCCTGCCAGTCTTGCGGACATAGTCCTCTCGCCTCTGAGCCTTGTGTACTTAGTTAGCCATCTGATTCCAAGTGTCTGTCTTCTCTCAGGTCTTACTTCGAGCGGAACTTGGTAGTTTGCACCACCTATTCTTCTTGCTTTAACTTCCAGTACAGGCATGATGTTATTCATTGCCTTTTCAAATACTTCTATCGGATCTTCTCCGGTCTTGTCTTTAATCTGATCAAATGCATCATATACGATACTTTGAGCAACGCCCTTCTTACCGTCAAGCATTATACTGTTAATCAGTTTCGCAACTACAAGATTGCCGTAAACAGGATCCGGAAGTACATCTCTCTTGGGTGTATTACCTTTTCTTGGCACTTCTCTTCCCTCCTTAAAATCTTAGGTCGGTACTCGTTAGCTCCTCTCTGAATTTCTTCAAACAGCCAATACAGCTGCCTTACTCCGAGAAAAACTCCCGTGGCGCTCTCTAATATATATTCAGAGAATGCCTCTCAACCTTTTCTAATTGTGCTTACTTTTTCTTAGGTTTCTTAGCTCCATACTTGGAACGGCCCTGTCCACGTGCGGATACTCCAGCTGCGTCAAGTGTTCCTCTCACAATGTGATATCTCACACCCGGGAGGTCCTTAACTCTTCCGCCTCTTACGAGAACAACACTGTGCTCTTGTAAATTGTGTCCAATACCCGGAATGTAAGCAGTAACTTCCATTCCGTTCGTCAAACGAACTCTGGCAACTTTTCTCAAAGCCGAGTTAGGCTTCTTAGGTGTTACAGTCTTAACAGCAACGCATACTCCTCTTTTCTGAGGGCAATTAACATCGGTAAAAGTTTTTCTGATAGTGTTCATGTTTTTCCCGAGTGCAGGTGCTCCTGACTTAACAACCGAGCTATGTCTTCCCTGACGTACTAGTTGGTTAATTGTAGGCATTATTTTCTCCTTTCTTCTGAATTATATCGTTCATGGTAGATAAACTACTCGAACTTATAAAGTTTACAAGCAAAGCATTGATAAGTCAATGCTTTGCTTGTATTTATTATTCAACTACAGCAATTTCTCCATAAATCTTAGGTTCTTCTGTCGGAAGTTGATCCTTTTCTGTACCTTCAGCATCCTCAAGGTCTTCTTCCGATACATCTTGCATCATCCATTCATTCTCACCGTAATCAATTTTAATACCACTATACCTCTTCATGCCAGTTCCGGCAGGTATGAGTTTACCAATCATGACATTCTCCTTGAGACCTTCCAATCTGTCTGTCTTACCCTTGATAGAGGCATCTGTCAAAACTCTGGTTGTCTCTTGGAACGAAGCTGCTGAGAGGAAAGATGTCGTAGCAAGCGCTGCCTTAGTAATTCCAAGAAGTTGCCTTGTTGCAACTGCCGGTTCGCCGCCTTCTTGCTCGGCAAGTTGATTTGCTTCCTCGACTTCTTTCTTTGAGTACTGTCCACCCGGAAGAAGTCCTGTATCTCCCGCCTTGTCTACCTTATACTTGGACAACATCTGGCTTATAATAATCTCAATGTGCTTATCATTGATATCTACACCTTGTGACTTATATACTCTCTGCACTTCTCTGAGCAAATACTCATATACACCCTGACCTCCCTGTAGCCTCATAATGTCATGTGGATCCAGAGGACCTTTTGTGAGGGCGTTTCCTGATTTAACAGTGTCACCAACCGAAGGAATAATCTTAACTCCGAATGGCATAACATAAGTTCTTTCTCCGCCTTCTTCCTGGACAACAAGGTCTGTTTTATTGTCTTCACGAGATTCTATTGCAATTACCTCTCCATCTGCCTCGCAAATCTCAGCCAAGCCCTTAGGTTTACGCGCTTCAAAGAGCTCCTCAACTCTTGGAAGACCTTGAGTAATGTCTGCTCCCACAACACCTCCGGTGTGGAATGTTCTCATGGTGAGCTGTGTTCCCGGCTCTCCGATTGACTGAGCTGCAATAATTCCGACAGCTTCGCCCGGAAGCACCAATCTACCTGTTGCAAGATTTTTACCGTAGCATTTCGCACAAAGACCTTTTTCCGCACGACAGGTCATCGCAGATCTAATCATGACTGTTTCGATGCCAAGCTCTTCGATTTCCATTGCTATATCATCCGTAATATACTCGTTCTTGCCAACAACTACCTCTCCCGTTTCCGGATTCAGAACATCCTCGAATGCGTACCTTCCCGCAAGTCTTAGGTGGAGCTTCTCAATTTCTTCGCCTCCGTCTCTGAATGCTCTTATCTCAATTCCTTCTTCTGTTCCACAATCATCTTCAGTTATTATCAAGCTATGAGCTATATCTACAAGTCTTCTTGTAAGATATCCTGAGTCTGCTGTTCTGAGAGCAGTATCTGTAAGTCCCTTACGTGCTCCGTTCGATGAGATAAAGTATTCCAAAACAGACAGTCCTTCTCTAAAGTTTGACTTAATAGGAATCTCTACAGTATGACCGGTAGCATTTGTCATAAGTCCTCTCATTCCACCGATTTGGCTAATCTGAGATTTATTACCTCTCGCTCCGGAATTTGCCATGATGTAAAGGTTGTTGAGTCCACCAAGACCCTCCATCAAAGCTTCCGCTGTATCTTCTGTAGCTTTTCTCCATATGTTTATAATCTGATTGTATCTTTCCTTGTTACTCATCAGACCCCGTCTATAAAGAACTTCGTATGCATCTACAGTCTTTTCCGCATTAGAAATTATTTCTGGTTTTTTCTCCGGAACTTCCATGTCGGAAACACTAACAGTTACAGAGCTTACTGTTGAGTAGTGGTATCCGGTATCCTTGATGTAGTCGAGCATAATTGCTGTCTCTGTATTTCCATGAATTTTGAAGCATGCAGCGATGATTCTTCCTAAAGCCTTTTTCTCACAAAGGAAGTCAACTTCCAGTGAGTATGGATCTATAGATCTGTCAACAAATCCAAGATCTTGCGGAAGTCCTTGATTGAATATAAATCTTCCGACTGTAGACTCTACCAGCTGTCCTGTATCTCCCTCATAGGCATAACGACGAACCTTAACTTTGGCATGAATACCAACAACACCTGTACGATATGCCATTATCATTTCATCATAGTCGGCAAAGCATTTTCCGTCGCCTCTTTCTGCCGGATTGTTTCTCTCTTCACTTCCAGAATGCGTAAGATAGTAGCTTCCCAAAATCATATCCTGTGTAGGAATTGTTATTGGAGATCCATCCTTAGGAGCAAGTATATTGTTGACCGAAAGCATAAGATATCTTGCCTCTGCCTGTGCTTCAACCGAAAGTGGCACGTGAACAGCCATCTGGTCTCCGTCGAAGTCGGCGTTGAACGCTGTACATACCAAAGGATGAAGCTTGATAGCCTTGCCTTCTACAAGTACAGGCTCAAATGCCTGTATTCCAAGTCTATGCAGAGTAGGGGCACGGTTAAGAAGAACAGGATGATCCTTAATAATATAATCCAGAACGTCCCATACTTCAGGCTCAGCTCTCTCAACCATAACTCTTGCTTTCTTGCTATTGTATGCAAAATCTCTTTCAACAAGCTCCCTCATTATGAAAGGCTTGAACAATTCAAGTGCCATAGTCTTAGGCAATCCGCACTGATAGAACTTCAGCTCAGGTCCAACAACAATTACTGAACGTCCGGAGAAATCGGCTCTCTTGCCGAGAAGGTTCTGACGGAATCTTCCCTGCTTACCCTTGAGCATGTCAGACAAAGACTTTAGCTTACGTCCTGCAGCACCGGTAACAGGTCTCCCTCTTCTTCCATTGTCGATTAGAGCATCTACGGATTCCTGAAGCATTCTCTTCTCATTTCTGATAATGATGTCAGGTGCACCGAGTTCGAACAGTTTCTTCAATCTGTTGTTTCTGTTTATTACTCTTCTGTACAAGTCATTGAGATCTGATGTTGCAAATCTTCCTCCATCAAGTTGTACCATAGGTCTAAGATCAGGTGGAATTACCGGAATAACCTCTAGAACCATCCACTCCGGTCTATTTCCCGACTGCTTGAAAGCTTCAATTACTCCGAGAATTTTGATAAGTCTTATTTTTCTCTGGCTCGTTGCTGTCTTAATCTGTTCTCTAAGCTCCTCTGCCATAACATTGACATCTATATTCTCCAGAAGTTCCTTAACGGCTTCAGCTCCCATACCAGCCTTAAAACTCTTACCATATATTTCCCTTGCTTCGCGATATTCTTCCTCGTCAATAACTTGTTTGTACTGGAAAGGTGTATCGCCCGGATCGGTTACAACATAAGATGCAAAGTAAAGTATTCTCTCCAGCTCCTTTGGCGTCATGTCTAACACAAGGCCAATTCTTGATGGAATTCCCTTAAAATACCAGATATGAGATACAGGAGCCACAAGCTTTATGTGCCCCATCCTCTCTCTTCTGACCTTGGCTTTAGTTACTTCAACTCCACAATAAGGGCAAATCAGTCCTTTGTAACGAATCTTATTGTATTTGCCGCATCCACAAACCCAGTCCTTGCTAGGTCCAAAGATTCTCTCACAGAATAGCCCATCATATTCAGGCTTAAGAGATCTGTAATTTATAGTCTCAGGCTTTGTGACTTCACCATGCGACCACTTTAACATTTCCTCAGTGGAAGCAAGTTTAATCTGCAGGGACTCAATATTTTTTAGCTCCTGGTTATTATCTGTTGTCATAATATTTCCTCCCTTCAACTACTCGTTATCTTGAGCGTCTTCTTCTTCACTTGCTTCTGCTTCAGCCTCTGCAAGGGCCTCAAGACTTTCCATTTCTATCTCTTCCGCTAAATCCGGCCCAGATTCATGTACACCCTCAAGTATAGCCTTCGATGTATCGGAAATCTCCTGAGCTTGATGCTCCATTCTCTCACGCTCTCTCTCATGCTCGGCTCTTCTGTCAGTTTCATTTATCATTCTGTCAAATGTAAGAGCTCCCTCATATTCAGATGTTTCCCTGATCTTAATCTCTTGGTCATCATCTGTCATAGTCCTTACATCAAGAGCAAGGGATTGAAGTTCTTTAATGAGAACCTTGAACGATTCCGGAACTCCCGGTTCAGGAATATTTACACCATTAATTATCGATTCGTACGTCTTCGTTCTTCCTATAATATCGTCAGACTTTACTGTAAGAATTTCCTGCAATGTGTAAGCTGCACCGTATGCTTCAAGAGCCCATACCTCCATCTCTCCGAATCTCTGACCACCAAATTGAGCCTTTCCTCCGAGAGGCTGCTGTGTGACCAGTGAGTACGGCCCGGTTGATCTTGCGTGAATCTTATCGTCTACCAGATGGTGAAGTTTTAGCATATACATATATCCAACAGTTACAGGATTCTCAAATGCCTCTCCTGTCCGTCCGTCTCTTAGCCTGAGTTTTCCGGTTTCCGGATAACCCTCTTCCTTGAGCATATTAATTACGTCTATCTCACTGGCACCATCAAATACAGGCGTTGCAATGTACCATCCCTTTGACTTTGCGGCAAGTCCCAGATGCACCTCGAGTATCTGTCCAACGTTCATACGAGAAGGTACACCCAGAGGATTTAACATTACTTGCAGTGGTTCGCCATCTTCAAGGAAAGGCATATCTTCTTGCGGAAGAATTCTGGAAATAACACCCTTATTCCCGTGACGTCCTGCCATCTTGTCTCCGACATTGATCTTTCTCTTTGTCGCTACATATACTCTGACAATCTTATTTACTCCCGGCGGAAGCTCAGAACTGTTCTTCTTATCAAACACTCGTACATCTATAACGATGCCTTCCTCGCCATGTGGAAGTCTTAATGAAGAGTCCCTTACTTCTTTGGATTTTTCGCCAAATATAGCACGAAGCATTCTTGCTTCAGGTGTAAGATCTGTCTCGCTCTTAGGTGTTAGCTTACCGACAAGGATATCTGTCGATTTTACTTCTGCTCCAACCCTGATAATTCCTTCTTCATCGAGTTCTCTTAGTGCCGCCTCGCCTACATTAGGAATGTCTCTTGTAATCTCTTCAGGACCCAGCTTCGTATCTCTTGCCGCGCACTCATGTTTCTCAATATGAAGAGATGTGAGCGCATCATCCATAAGAAGTCTTTCATTAAGGATAATAGCGTCCTCATAGTTATATCCCTCCCATGTCATGAATCCTACTAAGAGGTTCTTTCCGAGAGATATTTCTCCAAGATTTGTAGATGGTCCATCTGCTACAACTTCACCTTTTTCGAGGTGTTCTCCAAAAGCAACGATCGGCTTCTGGTTGATGCAGGTTCCTTGATTGGAGCGTTTGAACTTGAGCATCTTATACTCATCCACTCCACCGTCAGAATCTCTTGTAACTTTAACCTTATTTGCATCGACATACGAAACAGTTCCCGGATTTTCTACAAGAACAACAGCTCCTGAATCACATGCCGCCTTGTACTCGATACCCGTTCCTACATAAGGAGCCTCTGTAACGAGTAGAGGAACAGCCTGTCTTTGCATGTTAGAACCCATCAGAGCTCTGTTTGCGTCGTCATTCTCTAGGAAAGGAATCATAGCTGTTGCTACCGACACTACCTGCTTAGGAGAAACGTCCATGTAGTCAACTTCGTTCTTATGAGCCATGGTTATCTCACCCTTAACACCTCTTACAGCAACCTTGTTGTTAAGGAAATGCCCCTCATCATCAAGAGGTTCGTTGGCTTGAGCTACTATCATAAGGTCTTCATCGGCAGCTGACAGATATTCAACATCTTCTGTTACTTTGCCCGTCTCTTTATCCACCCTGCGATATGGCGTTTCAATGAATCCATATTCATTTATAATTCCATAAGTTGTAAGAGAACCGATAAGTCCAATATTAGGTCCTTCCGGTGTTTCAATTGGACACATTCTGCCATAGTGAGAATAGTGTACGTCTCTTACTTCCATTCCGGCTCTTTCTCTTGAAAGTCCGCCAGGCCCGAGTGCAGAAAGTCTTCTCTTATGTGTCAACTCTGCAAGCGGGTTGTTTTGATCCATAAACTGCGACAGCTGTGAAGAACCAAAGAATTCTTTTATTGCAGCCGTTACAGGTCTGATGTTAATGAGCTGCTGAGGAGTTGAATTCTCAGCTGTCATTCTTTCTCTTATCGTCCTCTCCATCCTTGCAAAACCGATTCTGCACTGATTCTGTAAAAGTTCTCCGACAGTCTTGAGTCTTCTGTTACCGAGATGATCGATATCGTCTTTCTCTCCAATGCCATAATTCAAGTTCAGCAGATAGCTTATTGAAGCTATTATGTCATCAAGTACGACATGCTTAGGGCTAAGTTCCTTCTTGCGCTTTGCTATTTCGGCTCTAAGTTTATCTTCGTCACCTTCTGCTGTTTCAATTATTTCCATAAGGACAGGATAATAAACTTTTTCGGAAAGTTTATATGGTTGAAGATCTATATCAAGATATTTAGTAGGATCAACAAAATTGTTACCTATAACCTTTGTAGCCAGATCTTCCTCGTCTTCATTTTTGCTGTAAACAAGTGCGAATTTAACGCCTGCATCTTCTATGGTCATAGCCATAGATCTGGAGATTATATCGCCACTTTCAACCAGAATTTCTCCGGTATTAGGATCGATAATATCTTCAGCTGCAATTGCATCAACAAGGCGGTCATGAAGACCTAGTTTTCTGTTATATTTGAAACGTCCTACCTTAGCTAAGTCATAGCGTCTTTCGTCAAATAAAAGTGCTGTGAGCATAGACCTTGCATTCTCAACCGTAGGAGGATCTCCCGGTCTTAGCCTTCTGTATAGTTCCTTAATACCTTCTACACTGGTTCTTGTAGTATCCTTTTCTAGAGTCTTTATGAGCCTCTCATCTTCGCCGAATATATCAATAATATCCTCGTTTGTACTTACAGATAATACATCGGGATCGATTACGCCAAGAGCTCTTAGAAAAGATGTAAGAGGCTGTTTTCTTGTTCTGTCAACTCTTACATATAGAATTCCCTGAGAATCTGTTTCGTACTCCAGCCATGCACCCCTATTAGGTATAATCTGCGAGCTGAAAAGTTTCTGATTTGATTTGTCCACGGACACATCAAAATATGGGCTAGGGGAACGAACCAACTGCGTAACGATAGCTCTTTCTGCTCCGTTATATACGAAAGTTCCCTTTTCTGTCATAAGAGGGAAATCACCCATGAAAACATTCTGCTCTTTGATTTCTCCCGTTTCGCGGTTAATAAGTCTTACTTTGACAGTGAGAGCTGATGAGTATGTGGTATCTCTTTCTTTGCATTCTTCCTGGCTGTACTTAGGGGTTTCTGCGAATTCGTAACCGGCAAACTCAAGGCTCAAAGTGTTTGTCGTATCACGAATAGGCGATGCATCTTCAAGAACTTCAGAAAGTCCTTCCTCGATGAACCACTTGTATGAATTCGTCTGAATATCGATGAGGTTAGGCATTTCACAAACTTCATGAATCTTAGCGAAAGACATACGATCTTTTCTTCCAACTTTAATTGGTTGTGGCATATTTTCACTCCTTAATCTTGTTCTGAAAAAAGTGCTTTTTGTGGATTGTTTATGTGAAAAATTCACATAAAGTTCACATAAATACGGTCTCCGTAAACGCACGAAATGAGCCTCATCTCTGGGGCTCATCTTATTGTGTGGTTCGGACTAATATCGCATAGTCCAATTTGTAATTTGTTTGCGGATAACTTGCTGATACCGGCATTAACGATTTCAGCCTATAAAGTCTTACTGAAGTTCAACAACTGCTCCAACTGCTTCAAG
>JAAYIA010000021.1 GCA_012735145.1 Clostridiales bacterium
AAAGATTTTTATAATATAGAATAATAAATATATAAAGGTTAATAGAAACTTATTTACCGATTGAATCAATTACACTGCAACAATACCATTTATTTAATAAAATATTAGGTATCTGAGCGGTGTTTTTGTTATAATAAACAAACACGTCAAAGGATCTTCAGATGGCGTTGGTAATGAAATATGTATATTGAGAAAACGGAGAAATAATAGCTTAATGAAAAATCTGCTCAAGAACCTATTGCCATACAAAGGAATAGTTTTTGTGGTCTTGCTGCTTATGGTGGCACAGGCTTTTTTTCAGATGAAGCTTCCTCAATACACTCAGGTTATGATAGACGTAGGAATACAGAACAAGGGCGTGGAGCATATTTTGCCGGAGGCAGTTACAGTAACAGAATCCACATCTTTGGAAAAACATATGACGAAAAATCAGAGATTAAAATGGCATAACCTCTACGAATCATATGATAAGGATAGCGAAATCTTAAAACGTAAGCCTATATCGGATAAGAGACTTTCCGCTTTGGATAAGGAATACATTGAGCCGATTTTAGAGAGATATCAACAGAAGCTCGGTAAAGAAAAAATGGATGATGCCGGCGATAAGACAAAAATGGCTATGGGCATTGCCTATGCTGTAACTTGTAATGAGGAAGCCGGTCTAGATACCATTGCAATTCAGAACAGATATATGTTGAAGATGGGTAAAATGATGCTGCTTGTAACCCTGGCAATCCTTTTTGTCGTTGGTGGGGTTTCATTCCTCTCTTCTCGTGTAGGTGCAAGTATTGCAAGAAATTTGAGATCTAAATTGTTCTCCAATGTAATGTCATTCTCCAATGCCGAGATGAGCATGTTTCAAACCTCATCGCTTATTACAAGGGCGACAAACGATATACAGCAGGTTCAGATGACGACGATGATGCTGCTAAGAATGGCTCTTTTTGCCCCGTCAATTTGTATATGGTCAATAATCAGAGTGTACCAGATGAAAGCCCATATGAATTTTGTAATAATCACCGGGGTAACTGCAATATTTCTAATGATGGGTGTTCTCTTCTCGGTTGCTATGCCAAAATTTAAAATTATGCAAAAACTCGTCGATGCCCTTAATGCTGTATCGAGAGAAATCATCACGGGTATCCAAGTAATAAGAGCGTTTGGCAGAGAGGAAATGGCAGAGAGTAGATTCGATAAAGCAAATAAAGACCTGTATAAGAATCAGCTTTTTGTCAATCGTGCCATGATATCGATGACACCTCTTCTCATGATAATCATGTATGGACTTTCGATATGGATAACATGGGTTGCGGCAGGCAGAATAGACATGGGCGAGATGCAAGTCGGAACAATGACGGCATTTATCGCATATGCCATGGAAATCGTTTTCTCATTTATGATGATAGCGAGTTTGGCGATATTTATACCAAGGGCAGGAATAGCAGCAGATCGTATTGCAGAGGTGATAGAAACAAATACGACTATAACGGATAAAGGAGAAATCGAAGACTTACCGGCAGATGCAGAGGGCCTTTTGAAGTTTGATAATGTATCGTTCAGATATCCCGGTGCAGAGGAATATGTCCTTGCAGATATAAGCTTTGAGGTTAAGCCGGGAGAAACCACAGCGATAATTGGATCGACAGGTTGTGGCAAAACTACACTCGTTAATCTTATACCGAGATTATTTGATGTAACGGGGGGATCAATAACTTTAGATGGTATTGATGTCAGAGATATGAGTTTGGAATCTTTGAGAGAAGCTATAGGATATGTTCCGCAAAGAGGAGTTATGTTCTCCGGAACGATTGATAGCAATATAAGATGGGGCAAAGAGGAAGCTTCAGCACAAGAGGTCAAAGAAGCGGCCATAATTGCCCAAGCAGAAAGTTTTATAAGTCAGAAGGACGAAGGCTTTCAAAGTGAAATATCTCAGGGTGGTGCTAATATTTCTGGCGGACAGAAGCAGAGACTATCTATAGCCAGAGCGATAATCAAGAGACCTAAGATTTTGATATTCGATGATTCGTTTTCAGCTCTTGATATGAGAACGGATACAAAATTAAGAAAAGCTCTCGCAGAAAAAATGTCAAAATCATCAAAGATTGTAGTTGCGCAGAGAATAGGAACCATTATGCAGGCTGAACAGATAATTGTTTTAGAAGATGGAAGAATTGCTGGAAAAGGAAATCATAGAGAATTGATGAGGTCTTGTGATATTTATAAAGACATAGCTAAGTCCCAGCTTTCAATAGATGAAATTGAAGGTATAAGTAATTAAGACCTGCATTATATTGTAATTATATAATGTCATAGTTATATTATTTGTATAGGTAATAAATTGGCAGATAGACAAGAAGAAAAAAAAGAATACAAGAGACAAAAAAGCCCGAGACGAGGAGGACCCGGCGGTGGAGGACCGGGAGCTATACTGGCTCCGGGTGAGAAGCCTAAGAATTTTCGTAAGGCGGTTTTGGATACTCTTAAATATATGGGGTCATACAAATTGGCTCTTGTTTTTGTCGTAATTATAACTGGAATAGCAACCATATTCGAAACTCTCGGACCTAAGGTTATGGGGCAAGCCACTACAATTATCGCTAATGGAGTTGTAGATAAAGTGAATGGAATCGGTGGCGTAGACTTTGAAGCTGTAGGAGCTGTGCTTCTGACTACAATTTTCTTATATGCGGTTGGGGCCATTGCACAGTTTATTCAGGCACTTATTATGACAAATATCACACAGAGAATTGTATATAAGATGAGATGCGATGTTTCTGAGAAGATAAATCGTATGCCTATAAGCTATTTTGAAAGGATGCAAACAGGAGAGATTCTTTCAAGGATCACAAATGATATTGACACACTCGGCCAGGCATTAAGCCAAAGCATTTCAAATTTTATATGGGCTATTGTAAGTATTGTTGGAATAATTGTTGTTATGCTTACTATCAATGTGACTATGACACTTGTGGCTTTGATGGTTATACCGGCATCGGTGGCAATTATGGCTTTGTTCATAAAGATATCGCAAAAACACTTCAATGCTCAACAAAAATATCTTGGAATAATTGACGGACGAATTGAAGAAGATTTTACGGGTCACATCGTTGTCAAAGCCTTTAATCGTGAGCAGTCTGTTATTGATGAATTTGAAAAAACAAATGAAAAACTTTATAAATCAGCATGGAAGGCTCAGTTTATATCGGGCCTGATGAGGCCGGCTATGAGAATAATTAGTAACTTGGGATATGCAGGTGTGGTTATGGTCGGTGGAATACTCTGCGTCAGAGGGACTATCGGTGTTGGTGATATACAGGCCTTTGTTCAATATGTCAAGAATCTGGGACAACCTGTACAGGAGATAGCTCAGATAATGAATCAAGTTCAGTCTATGGCTGCCGCAGCAGAGAGGGTGTTTGAACTCCTTGCTGAGGATGAAGAGTGCGATGATATATCCGATTATGCAGATGCAAGCAATATTACAGGAGAGGTGGAATTTGACCATGTATCTTTTGCTTACGAAGAAGACAATCTTGTAATTAAAGATTTCAGCACTAAGGTTAAACCGGGACAGAAGGTCGCAATTGTAGGTCACACAGGGGCAGGCAAGACTACGATAGTCAAACTTCTTATGAGATTCTATGATGTAAACAGCGGTTCAGTCAACATAGATGGACAGGATATTCGCAATTTTAGGCGAAGTGATCACAGAGAAAATTTTGCTATGGTTCTGCAGGATACATGGCTGTTCAGCGGTACGATAAGGGAGAATATCAGATATGGCAAAGAAGATGCGAGTGATAATGATATAATAAAAGCTGCTAAGGCAGCAAAAGCGGATCACTTTATACGTACTCTTCCCGGAGGATACGATATGGTTCTTAACGAGGATGCGACAAATATATCTGAAGGGCAGAGACAGCTTCTCACTATTGCAAGAGCAATACTTGCCGATAAAAAACTTTTGATACTCGATGAGGCAACCTCTTTTGTAGATACGAGGACTGAGGAAGAAATACAGAGGGCTATGGATGTTTTAACTAAAGGTAAAACGAGTTTTATAATAGCACATAGACTTTCAACTATAAGAAATGCCGATCTGATTTTGGTAATGGATAAAGGCGACATAGTAGAGCAGGGAACACACGATGAACTTATTGCATCCCAAGGATTCTATGCGGATTTGTATAACGCACAATTTGAACAGGTCGTCTAAGAGTTGAGGTAATTGACATGAGAACTTATATGGAAGAATATAAATACTGGCTTGAATCTGATGTAGTGGATGAAACCACAAAAGAAGAATTGAGAATGATTGCCGATAATGAAGAAGAAATCAAAGGCAGATTTTCAAAGACGCTTTCTTTTGGGACCGCAGGACTTAGGGGTGTTATGAAAGCCGGCACGAATGCGATGAACTTATATGTGGTTAGACATGCTACCCAAGGTTTTGCCAACCTTATAATAGAAGAAGGTGGACAGCTGGGCGGAAGTTCAAGTAAAGGGCACGGCGTAGTCATTGCGCACGATTCAAGGAATAATTCGAATTATTTTGCACAAGAAGCAGCTTCTGTTCTTGCTGCGAACGGTATAGGAGTTTATATATTTGATGAGCTTCGTCCGACACCGGAACTGTCTTTTGCAGTAAGAGAATTTGAGGCGATAGCAGGTATTAATATAACTGCCAGTCATAACCCTAAGGAATACAATGGATACAAAGCATACTGGGCAGATGGGGCGCAGCTTAGCCCCAATAATGCAGATAGAGTTGTTACAGAAATAAACAAAGCAGACATATTTGAGGATGTTAAACTAATGCCTTTTGCAGATGCAGTTAAAGAAGGTAAGATAGTTATTCTCGGCTCGGAGACTGATGAAAAATATATCTCCCAGGTTATGAAACAGTCGATAGGAGACAGATACATAAAAGAAGTCGGAAAGGATTTGAAGATTGTATATACACCCTTCCATGGGGCAGGTTATAAATTCGTGCCGGATATCCTGGGGAGACTTGGATATGAGAAGATTATAAATGTTCAAGAACAGATGATTCCTGATGGGGAATTTACTACATTAAAATCGCCTAATCCGGAGAATATTGAAGGCTTTGAGCTTGCAATAGAATACGCAAAACGAGAGGATGCGGATTTAATAATTGGAACCGACCCGGATAGTGATAGGTGTGGCGTAGTTGTAAGGGATGAGAAGGGCAATTACATTGCTCTTAGCGGTAATCAAATAGCCTGTCTTATGATAGATTATATAATAACGGTAAGAAATGAAAACGGTACTATGCCGAATAATCCTTGTGTTTGCAGGTCTATTGTTTCAACCGTAATGGCTGACAAAATATGTGATTATAATAGCATCAAAATGTTTAAGGTCCTTACAGGGTTCAAATTCATCGGTGAAAAGATGAACGAGATAGAAGAATCCGGCGAATATAATTTAATATTCGCATTTGAGGAGAGCATTGGTTTCTTAGCCGGCACATATGCAAGGGACAAGGATGCCGTATTGGCATCTATGCTGATATCGGAAATAGGGTGCTATTATAGGAGCAAGGGAATGAGCTTATATGAAGGATTGCAAAGCTTGTATCGAAAATATGGTTATTACATTGAAGACACACAGTCTAAAGTCTTTGAAGGTTATGATGCTCAGGAAAAGATGAGTAAGATAATGGCAGAAATTAGAAGCAATCCTATTAAAGTCATCGGGTTAAAAGTTGAAGAACTTACGGATTATATGGATAATATTCCGGGCTTCACAAAAAGCAATGTTCTTTTCTATACGCTTTCAGATGGTTGTGCCGTAGCGGTAAGGCCGTCTGGCACCGAGCCTAAGATAAAAACATATGTCATGGCTTCTGGTGATACAAGTGAAGAAGCAATTAAGCGCAAAGATTTAATAAGATTGGCAATAGATGGAATATTAGGGAAGCAGTACACATAAACCCGTACTATATGATATAGCATACATGTAATAGTTCGGAATTAAAGGTTCAAAATCGCAGTTTTACATAGTTTATACTGAAAATACATGTGAACGTGCTTTGCGGTAAGTTATGACAGATGCTACAATTTTGTTTGTACAGATTGGGGGCTATTTATGGATAAAAACAGAAGAGTTGGAACAGTTTCAAGGGGTATTAGATGCCCGATTTTCAGAGCAGGTGACGATCTTGGTGCAAAGGTGGTCGAGAGCGTTTTAGCGGCTGCAGAGTCGGAGGGCTTTGAGATCAGAGATAGAGATGTAATCGGAATAACTGAATCTGTTGTTGCAAGAAGTCAGGGTAACTATGCAAGCATAGATGATATTGCGACAGATGTTAAGAATAAGCTGGGTGGGAATACCATAGGAATCGTATGGCCTATTCTTTCGAGAAATAGATTTTCAGTATGTCTTAAAGGTATGGCAAAAGGAGCAAAGAAAGTAGTTCTTATGCTCAGTTATCCTGCGGATGAAGTCGGAAATTCTCTGCTTACAACGGATCAGATTGATGAGGCCGATATCAATCCTTATAGTGATGTGTTGACTCTGGATAGATATAGAGAGCTTTTTGGTAAGAACTATCATCGCTTTACCGGGGTTGATTATGTAAGCTATTATGAAGAACTTATTACATCGATGGGAGCCGATGTAGAGATTATATTTGCTAACCGTGCAGAGGAGATTTTTAAATACACAGATAAAATAATAAGCTGTGATATTCACACTCGCGTAAGAACAAAAAGAACACTCAGAAGTAAAGGTGGAACCGTATTCGGAATGGATGAAATTCTAAATGCACCTGTCGATGGAAGTGGATATAATGAAGAATACGGACTTCTTGGATCTAACAAAGCTACAGAAGATACGATTAAACTGTTCCCGAGAAACAGTCAGGGTCTGATTGAAGATATCCAGAAGAAGGTTCATGATAAGACAGGTAAGAATATCGAAGTAATGATATATGGTGACGGAGCTTTCAAAGATCCTGTAGGCAAGATATGGGAGCTCGCAGATCCGGTTGTATCTCCGGCATATACTGCAGGACTTGAAGGAACACCTAATGAACTCAAACTCAAATACCTGGCAGATAATGACTATTCAAATCTTTCAGGAGAAGAGTTGAGAGATGCTATCAGTAAAGCAATAGAAGAGAAGGAATGTGATCTCGCAGGTAACATGATATCAGAGGGCACAACTCCAAGAAGATTAACGGATCTTATAGGCTCGCTTTGCGATTTGACTTCGGGGTCGGGAGACAAAGGTACACCTGTCGTGTTGGTTCAAGGGTATTTTGATAACTATACAAGTGGCAGATAGGTATAACCCTAAGAGCTTTTATTTAAGAGAAATGATATTATAAGAGTTATATTTATTATCTATTGGATAGAGGTATATTAACATTACAATGGAAGGAGTCGTGCAGTATGAAATATAGATGCAAAATTTGTAGTTTTACTTATGATGAGGAAAGACAGGGGAAACCTTTTTCAGAGCAAACAAAATGTCCGGTTTGTCAGCAGTCGACAAGCAATTTCGAAGCGCTTATAGAGGAAGATAAAGATAAATCACTAAGTGGACAGGAGGGGATAAAATCTTCAAACGATTCTGTCCGCAAAATTTCTGTACAAAGTCTGGAATATCCTGCAGAAACGGCAAGAGAGGACAGCGAATATCGCTACATGAAGGAGATACATCAAATGGCAGTCACGGGAGAGTCCATTGTTGCTGCTATGGGGACTCAGATGAAGATGCCTAACTGGGATGATATATTGATTCTGGGGGGACAACTTAATCCCATGCCACTAGATGAGCATGCTAAGGTTTCACTTAAGACTGTGATTGGCAAGAATGCTGAAAAACCTATGGTTATTGATATGCCGGTATATATTTCACATATGTCGTTTGGAGCATTATCTAAAGAAACTAAGATTGCACTGGCAAAAGGAAGCGCCATGGCAGGAACGGCAATGTGCAGTGGTGAAGGAGGAATCCTGCCTGAAGAAAAATCAGCAGCACATAGATACATATTTGAGTATGTGCCTAATCACTATAGTGTTACAGATGAAAATCTGCAGAATTCAGATGCTATTGAGATTAAGATTGGTCAAGGGACTAAACCGGGCATGGGTGGACTTTTGCCGGGCGAAAAGGTGACTCCGGAGATCGCTGAGATTAGAAACAAGCCACAGGGAAAGGATATTGTCAGTCCGTCAAATTTTGAAGAAGTAAAATCTGCTGAAGATCTTAAAAAATTGGTCTTGGATTTGCGTACAAGAAGTGGTGGAAGACCTATTGGTGTCAAAATATCTGCAGGAAGAATCGAGAAAGATCTTGAGGTTTGTGTTTTTGCTGAGCCTGATTTTATTACTATTGACGGAAGAGGAGGGGCTACAGGTGCATCGCCTCTCATCGTTCGCGACTCGACAAGTGTTCCGACGATTTATGCACTCTCAAGAGCAAGAAAATATCTTGATTCAATCGGTTCAGATATACAGCTTGTAATAACAGGAGGTTTGAGAGTTTCATCCGATTTTGCAAAGGCAATTGCCATGGGTGCGGATGCAGTCGCAATTGCTTCAGCAGCTATGGTTGCAGCAGCCTGTCAACAATACCGTATATGCGATTCAGGGATGTGTCCTGTAGGTGTCGCAACTCAGGATCCTGAACTTAGGAAGAAATTTCAAGCTGATGCTGCCGGGAAACGTGTCGGAAACTATCTGAAGTGTTCGGCTGAAGAACTTAGAGTTTTTGCAAGAATTACAGGTAATAATGATATACACAAACTATCTGTCTCAGACCTGTGCACAGTTAGTAACGAAATATCTGAACACACCGATATTGAACATGCATAACCTTGTAAATTACACATAATACTCACTGAAATATATAGAACAATTATCGACATAATTGATAAAGATAAAGGAGGTAAATAACAAAATATATGGATAAGAAAAAAGTAGCAATTATTGGAGGAGGGCCTGCCGGTGTTTCCGCCGCATTGTATACCCTGCGTGCAAATATAGATACGACAATCCTTGCACATGGCGAAAGCGCTCTTAATAAGGCAGAGAAGATCGACAACTATTATGGGTTTCCCGATGGAATAAGTGGTCCGGACCTATACGATAATGGGATCAATGAAGCAACGGCTATAGGTGCCAAAGTTATAAACGAAGAGGTTGTAGGACTCAATTTTGGAGCTAAACTCGAAATAAAAACAACAGACAACATTTATGAAGCAGATGCTGTCATTCTGGCAATGGGTTCACAGAGAAAAGCACCTAAGATTGACGGAATTAAAGAGTTCGAGGGTAATGGTGTAAGCTATTGTGCTGTATGTGATGGATTTTTCTATAGAGGAAAAACGGTAGCTGTTCTAGGAGACGGCGAGTATGCTGCAAATGAAAGAGCCGAGCTAGAGCCAATTGCAGCTGAAGTCATAGCACTTGATGACTTAGATGTTATAGAGCGTTTTTCAGGAGATCAAAAACTAAAGAAAGTTGAATTTAAAGATGGATCTACCCAAGAAATCGACGGACTCTTTGTTGCAATTGGTACTGCCGGGGCAGGGGATCTTGCAAAAAAAGTCGGTATTTTTACTGATGAGAACAATAAGATAATGGTAGATGAAAACATGGCGACTAATATACCGGGTATCTACGCTGCAGGTGACTGCACGGGAGGTTTTCTTCAGGTTTCCAAGGCTGTCGCTGATGGCGCAATGGCAGCTAATTCTGTTATTAAGTATCTAAGGACTAAATAAAAACATTTACTTTAATTGAATGCTTGGCTTAAAATATAACTAAATGGTACTTGCACAAATATAAGCTTTTTCTACATCGTTAAGAAAGGAAGCATTACAATGCATAAAGTCGTATACAAGAAGCAACTCAGCCACGACATGTTTTGGATGGAATTTGAGGCACCTTATGTTGTTCAAAAAGCAAAACCGGGCCAATTTATCATCTTTCGTGTGGATGAGTTCGGTGAACGTGTGCCTTTGACAATGGCAGCAACCAATAAGGATAAAGGAACCGTAACCTTAATCTTTCAGGCCATTGGAAGAAGCACAATACTATTGTCCCAGCAGGAAGTTGGGGATAGTATTGCAGATATCGCAGGTCCTCTTGGCAAACCGACAGAAGTTGAGGGATATAAGAGGGTATGTGTTGTAGGTGGAGGCACAGGAAATGCCTTAGCTTATCCTGTAGCAATGGGATTTAAGGCTGCCGGTGTTGAGGTTGATATGATCTCAGGGTTCAAAACCAAGGAGCTCGTTGTCCTTGAGGAAGAGTTCACAGCGGGTGTTGATAATTTCTATCTTGTAACCGATGATGGATCTGCAGGAGAGAAGGCTTTTACAACCGAGAAACTCAAATCACTTATTGAAGAAGGAAAAGAGTACGATGAAGTTATAACTGTTGGACCTCCTATAATGATGAAATTTGTTAATGAAGTTACCAAGCCATATGGGATTAAAACAATAGCATCTCTTTCATCTATAATGATTGACGGCACGGGAATGTGCGGATGTTGCAGGATTACCTATGACGGCAAAACTAAGTATGTATGTGTTGACGGACCTGAGTTTGATGCGAGTTTGGTTGACTGGGATGTACTCTTAGCTCGTAATGCATATTATGAGGAAGAGGAGGAGAGAGACAGAGAACATGTTTGCAGACTGACAGGGGGTGTAAGACATCATGAATAAGCAGAGGAATAAAACTCCGATGCCGGCTCAAGATCCGAATATTAGAAATAGTAATTTCGAAGAGGTAGCACTCGGATACACCAAAGAAGATGCAATAAACGAAGCTCAAAGATGCTTGAATTGTCCAAAGAAGCCTTGCGTTGATGGATGTCCGGTAAATGTTAGAATTCCTGAATTTATTGCAAAGGTTGCAGAGGATAAGTTTGATGAAGCATATGAAATTCTCACATCGACCAATTCTCTTCCTGCTATCTGCGGGAGAGTATGTCCACAGGAAAATCAGTGCGAGGGTAGATGCGTACGAGCAAAAGCCGGAGATCCTGTAGGTGTTGGAAGACTGGAGAGATTTGTAGCTGATTACCATAAGGAGTTCGTAGGAAATGAGGCTGTGCAGCCTGTACTTGACGGTCCCGGCAAAGGAATTAAGGTAGCAATAATAGGATCTGGGCCGGCAGGATTAACTTGTGCAGGAGATCTTATCAACTTCGGATACGACGTTACAGTATTTGAAAGTTTACATAAGGAAGGTGGAGTTCTTGTATATGGAATACCTGAATTTAGACTGCCTAAAGACATAGTTGCATATGAAGTGGGTACTCTTGAAAAGAAAGGTGTTAAGTTTGTTAAGGATGTTGTAATCGGTAAATCTCTGTATATTCAGGATCTCTTTGATCAAGGATTCAGTACAGTATTTATTGGGACCGGAGCAGGCCTTCCAATGTTCATGAATATTGATGGAGAAAACCTCGTTGGAGTTTATTCGGCAAACGAATACTTGACAAGAATAAATCTAATGAAAGCTTATATTGATGAATATGACACACCTATTAAGAAACACAAAAAAGTAGTTGTTGTCGGAGCAGGCAATGTAGCTATGGATGCTGCGCGCTGTGCAAAGAGAATGGGAGCTGAGACTCATGTGGTATACAGAAGAGGAAGGGAAGAAATGCCGGCAAGGGCTGAGGAAATCGAGCATGCCGAAGAAGAAGGAATAGAATTTCACCTCCTTAATAACCCTGTTCGTATTATAGGTGATGAGAAAAACTATGTTCAAAGAGTAGAGTGTGTAAAGATGAAGCTTTGCGAGCCCGATGAATCAGGACGCTGCAGACCTGTAGAAATTGCTGACTCTGAATTCACCATAGAGACAGATGCCGTAATTATGGCACTTGGGACAAGACTCAACAATCTTATCTGTCAAACAACAGGTGGTCTCGAAATGACAGAAAGAGGCGGTATCAAAGCAGATGAAGAAACAGGAGCGACATCAATACCTGGAGTATATGCAGGTGGAGATGCTTGCACAGGAGCAGCAACAGTTATCAAAGCTATGGGAGCCGGTAAGAAGGCGGCAGCTGCTATGCACGAATACATGCAAGGACTAGTCAAATAATGAAAATTCTCAAAATACTTTTAAAATTAATTATTGCGATTATTGCAGTAGTAGTAATATTCTTTGGCTACCTAACGCTGACTGAGTTTAAGCCCGGAGATATTGAGTCGGCAGATATTGAAGTATCGACAGAAGGCATAGAAAAGGATATACACCTCGATGAAAGTATAACCGCAGTTACTTGGAACATAGGATATGCCGGTCTTGGTGCGGAATCAGACTTTTTTATGGACGGCGGAAAAGATGTCAAATCCGCTGACGAAGACACAGTAAAAAAATATCTGGCCGGCATAAGTGAAACCATTGATAAACAAGATGCGGATTTATACATGCTGCAAGAGATAGATCGAGATTCATCAAGGTCTTATAATATTGCTGAAGGAGATGTGCTTAGAAGAAGGAATTATGCATTTGCACTTAACTATTCTTGCCCTTTTGTGCCTTTTCCTTTGCCACCTATAGGTAAGGTTAATTCAGGAGTAATGACGACAACTGATATAGCAATAGAAGAAGCTTCTCGTATATCTCTTCCGAATCCTTTTAAGTGGCCTATCAGGATAGCAAACCTCAAACGATGCATGCTTGTAAGTTATATGCCTATTGAGGATACGGACAGCAAACTGGTGGTAGTAAATTTCCATCTCGAGGCATATGACAGCGGAGAGGGAAAGATTGCCCAAACAAAGAAACTTATAGAGTTTGTTGAAAAGGAATATAAGAAGGGCAATTATGTAATTGCCGGAGGGGACTGGAATCAGACTTTTCCGGGATCCCTTGATGTGTATCCTAATAATCACAAAGATCTGTGGGAAGTAGGCTTAATCGATACAAGCAGAATTCCAAAAGGCTGGAATTTGGTCTATGATGTCAATACTCCGACTTGTCGACTGCTTAATCAGCCTTATGATTCTGTTGATAAAGAAAATACTCAATATTATGTTATTGATGGATTCTTGTGTTCGCCTAATGTCAATATAGAGAATGTCAAAACTATTGATGAGGGGTTTGAAAACAGTGACCATAATCCTGTTAGAATGCAGGTTAGGTTGTTGTCTGCAAAAGAGCAGTAATGTAACAGCAATTTAATTGCAAAATATCGGCAATATGACAGTAATAGTGCTGAGGTTTTATTACTCAAGATTAGTTTTAAGAGATATAGGCAAAATGAAAATTATTAAAGAACTAGCAGAAATCTTTGAAGAGTTTGCAGAGCAAAGAAGGAACTCTTTTATAACAGTTAAGAGTGTCAAAGAATCAGGGAAACCAATTATAGGATCTTACTGTACATATTTTCCTGATGAATTAGCGATAGCAGCAGGGGCAGCATCTGTAAGCCTTTGCTCAACATCGGGAGAAACAATTCCGGCGGCAGAGAAAGATCTGCCGCCTAATCTTTGTCCGCTTATAAAATCCAGCTATGGATTTGCAAAGACAGACAAATGTCCATTCTTTTATTTCTCCGATATTGTAATAGGGGAAACTACCTGCGATGGTAAGAAGAAAATGTATGAGTATATGTCTGAATTTAAAGATGTTTTTGTAATGGATTTACCAAATACTCAATCTGATGAGGCATTGAAGCTCTGGAAGAGTGAAATATTAAAGCTGAAAAAATATATAGAGAAGAAGTTTGAGATAGAAATTTCTGAAGATAATATTCGTAAGGCGGTTCACATTGAGAATAGAGTCAGAAATGAAAAAAAGAAGCTTGCTGATATTATGAAACACGACCCTGCACCCATTTCAGGTCTGGATATGTTCAAAGTCTTGTATGGGAGTAGTTTTAAGTTTGATAGAGAAACAATGGCTGAAGATTTAAGCGCTGCAGCAGACAGAATTGAAAGAGACTACGCATCGGGTGCTTTTATAGAGAGAAAACCTCGTGTAATTATAACAGGATGTCCTATTGGTGGAGTAACTGAAAAAATTATTAGAGCCGTTGAGGATAGCGGGGCTGTTGTAGTAGGCTATGAGAATTGTGTAGGAGCAAAGCAGTTTGAAAAGCTTGTCGATGAAGGAGCTGAAGACATATATGAAGCTATTGCGAGAAGGTATCTAGATATTGGATGTTCCGTTATGACCCCAAATTTTAATAGACTTGATCTTCTTGGTCGAATGATTGATGAATATAAAGCGGACGGAGTCATTGAGATGACCCTATCCGCATGCCATACCTATAACGTTGAATCTAAAAGTATTGAGAAGTTTGTTAAAGAAGAAAAGCATATTCCTTTTTTGACAGTTGAGACTGACTATTCTGAATCGGATATTGCACAGTTAAATACAAGAATCGCTGCTTTAATTGAGATACTCGGATAGAGAATGTAGTTTTATTTCTCCGGAATAAAGCGTTTCCATATTACCGTTATCATAACGAACTATCAAGCGACAACTATTATCTATATTTATAGCTGTCGCTTTTTTAATTTCGCTTTCGGTAATCACCAAAACTTCCTTTCCAAGAATAAAACATCTACGGCGATATTCATCGGTATATGAATTCTTTTTACCATTCGATTTGGAATCGGACTCATAATAATTCACAAAATGATTAATTATGGAAGCAACAAGGTGATTTCTAACATCGGTAATCCTGGTTTCAAAAATAGCACCGGCCTTTTCTTCGATATCTTCCGGAAATCCCGTTGCCGGAGGATATACATTTATTCCTATACCGATAACGGCATATTCAAGTTTGTCGCCTGTAAGATTTGGTGAAGCTTCCGTGAGAATGCCGCAAACCTTCTTTTTTGAAACATATATATCGTTAACCCACTTTATTAGTGATTTTTTGCCTGATATCTCCTCAATGGCTTTACAAACAGAAACTGCTGCCATGGTAGTAAACTTTGTCGCTTCTTCTATCGAATATGGCGGGTTTGCAATAAGGATACTCATATATAGACCTGTGTTGCTGGGAGAGAAGAAGCTGCGTCCACGGCTTCCTCTACCTTGTGTTTGGTGCTCTGCAATAGCTATATATTTAATGAGATCACTTGTTTTTGTGTTATGGTGAGTATTTCTTTTACAGAGATCATTTGTAGAATCGACAGAATTAAAGACCTCTATTCTTAAATCAGCAAGCTTAGAAGATAAGTAATTTCTTATCCCTTGCTCGGATAAATTATCGTCAATTTTATCGAGGTAATCTTTATCTGTGTTCATCTGTAATCCTCCACAAGAGAAGTTCTTATAATTTATTTACCCCCGGAGTTTAGTTTCTTAAATTTTTCTTAATTTTCAAGAGTTCTTCTTAGATGGGCAAACATATTTTTGATAGGCGGTATATTGATTAGTATTATTGTTAGAATACCTTCTGTAGCTATATATGTAAGATTGTACCAAAGAGACCATGTAAGTGCATTAAAGTTTGCAGGTGCATATGAACCGAAGAATATTACTCCGCTGAGAACAGCCATAGCATATCTTCCGGTAATACCGATTATATATCCAATTGTGAGTCCATGTTTTTTATTTCTTACAAGTCCGGAAAGTCCAAGAAGTGCAAATGCGAATATATAATCGATAACAAGCTGTGCAGGATGAATAACAAAGCCTCCGAACATCAGGTCAAGAAGACCGTGAATAACTCCGCCTAGGACGCCCCAGCGTGTACCGAGCAGATATCCCAGTAGAACGATAGGTAACATGCTGAATAGTGTTACAGACCCACCTTGAGGCATCTGAAAAAGCTTGATTTGAGATAGAATCAATCCAAGAGCGACCATCAATGCAGTTGTGGTTAGCGCCTTAGTGTAGTTCCTTGAACCTTTGACAGAATTAGACATAAAAAATCCTCCTTAATAATCTATTAAGGAGAGCTGCTGAATATAAAGCAAACATGTTTATCTACCTTCCTACGTCGGCATTATCCGAATCAGGTGTAAGGGTCATCTTAAAAAGATATCTCAGCAAGTGCTCCCCTGGTTTTAATTTACATATTCATTATACGGATATGGTCAATAGAGTCAATAGCGATTCCCTTGACAGTTAGGGAATCGCTATTTGTTGAAAATGATATTTTTGATTTAAATAAATCTGTTACCTGTCGAGGTAGTCGAAATTCATGTCTCTGAATTCAGTCAACTGATCGGCAAGCTCTTCACCGTACTCATCTTTGAATGCTTTAATAACATCTGCCGCTATGATTATTCCTTCAGACTTATAGATAGAGATCATAACATCGCTGAAAACTTTATATATATGAGCACAGTGGAATTTAAAATCTCTAATATTTTCAGGTTTCTTTGGAGCTGGCTTATCATTTGCCAAGTTTCCCAAAACGTGTATGCATGTCCCATGTTCGTGCATTGTTTGCTGTACATCGTAGGATACCTCGGGGCTGAAACCTCTTGCAATAGACATATCAAGATCTTGACAGTAGAGAACAGCTCCGTCTTTAAGGTTCATATCCATATATTGAGCATTCCATGGGCATGCATGATATGTCCTTATCATATCATCGCCTTTGAACTCATCATCGATAGACTGTGGGAAGTTCTCAGATGTGGCTTCAGGTGTATAATTCCATTCTCCATATGAACAATATGTTCCAATGGTAAGGGGTTTACCATCTCTTATGGCCCTTTGCGCCATTCTTCCACCACGTTGCTCACCGTATCTTCTTGTCGCATATAGGAAGGCATCTTTCCATCCGGCGAGATTTTTTTCTTTGAGAATTTTGTAGAAGCAAGCTGAAATAAAAGCATGGTGTTTTTCTGTGTAACTCATAATTTACCTCCGTATTTATAAAAACTCTTTAAAACATTATTATCTTCGTCTAACGCATTGCGATTCTAATCAGTTTGTCTTTTAGCTTGGTATAAGGCATATATCTTATTGGAAGGTCAAGACAAGTTGCTTTTTTCATAACGCTACGGAAATGTGTAAATGTTTCAAAGCTTTTTTTCCCGTGATATGAACCGTGTCCCGAACGTCCAACCCCGCCAAAAGGCATATAGCTTGTAGCAAGATGCATAATAACATCGTTGATGCAGCCGCCACCGAAAGAACATGTAGACAGAATCTTTCTTTCGCTCTTCCGACTCTCTGTAAATAAATATAAAGCGAGTGGTTTCGGATTTGAAGTAATATATTCTATTACTTTATTAAGATTGTTATATGTCATAAATGGCAAGATAGGACCAAATATTTCTTCGTTCATAATACGGTCAGAAGGTGTTATATTGGAAATAAGAGTAGGTTCAATGAAATGAGTACTGTCATCAAAACCTCCACCGATTTCAATTCTACCTGCGTCAGATAAGAGACTCTTAACTCTCTCATAATGTCTTGCGTTTACGATATGGACCATATCATCATAAGTACCGTTTGGAAAAAAATCATCAATGGCATTTGCATATTCTCTTATAAATTCATTTTTCACCGACTCGTGTACAAATAGATAATCAGGAGCAACGCAAGTCTGGCCTGCGTTTAAAACCTTGCCGAAAGCGATTCTCTTAGCTGCAACTTTGATATTAGCAGTCATATCGACTATAACAGGACTTTTACCTCCCAATTCTGTTGAAACCGGAGTTAGATATTTGGCTGCTGTTGTGAGAATCTTTTGAGCTGCTTCTGCGCCTCCTGTGAAGAAGATATAGTCCCAAGGTTGATCAAAAAGCTCATCAGCTTCTTTCCTGCTACATTCGGCAACAGTTATATATTCAGGGGCAAATATATCAGCGATCATTGCTGCAAGGACCTTGCTCGTTGATTGTGTTTGTGCTGAAGGCTTAATGACCGCACAATTGCCGGCGCTTATTGCACCCACGAGAGGAGATAGACACAGTTGAACCGGATAATTCCAAGGACTTGCAATAAGAACAGAGCCGTATGGCTCAGACGAGATAAAGCAAGAGCTTTTGAATTGCGTAAGGGGAGTCGGGACATATCTATCTTTCATCCATCCTTTGAGGCGTTTCTCGTGATAGCTTATTTCCTCAATAACGATACCAATTTCGCTCATGTAAGCTTCGGTTTCGTGCTTATGTAGATCCGCAATTAGGGCTTGATCGAGACGTACTTCCCATTTTCTGAGTCCAATCTTGAGCTTTCTTAATGCCTCAATACGATACTCATAAGACCTTGTTGCACCGGTCATAAAATATTCATGCTGTTTTGTGTATAATCCTGAAAAAGCCATAGTCTTAACTCCTTACTTGTTATTGTTTTAATCAGTATCAGACAGGTCACATTATATCATTTTTGACCGAGTATGTTATAATCAGCTAACTATAATTCAAATTTTGAATAGTACAGCATGAGAGAGGAGAGGAGACTAATGGATAGTATTACAAGAGAGGTTGCATGGGATCTTCTTAATAAGTACAATAAAGAGGCTTTTCATCTACAGCACGCAATGACGGTGGAGGGCGTTATGAGATACTACGCAGAGAAGAAAGGATATGACCCCGATTTCTGGGGGATTTGCGGACTTCTTCATGATGTAGATTTTGAACAGTGGCCTGAAGAGCATTGTGTAAAAGCACCTGAACTTCTGGGAGAAATTGATGCTCCGGAAGATGTTGTTCATGCGGTATGCAGTCATGGATATGGTTTGTGCAGTGACGTTGAACCCGTGCATGAAATGGAGAAATTTTTGTTTGCGGCTGATGAATTGACAGGAATAATCGGTGCAGCAGCATTGGTGAGACCTTCGGGTACCTGCAAAGATATGGACCTAAAATCCCTTAAGAAGAAATTCAAGGACAAAAGATTTGCCGGTGGTTGCAGCAGAGATGTGATTAGAAAGGGAGCGGAGCAACTAGGATGGGAACTGGACGATCTTATGAATGAAGTTCTTGAGGCTATGCAGCAAATGCCTGATATGAGTGATCTATAACAAAGTCGGAACAACAAAATAGTTGTTCCGACTTTTATTTTCTAAATAACTCTAACATTTCTTGTGATATACTTATTTACGGAACGCTAGAATATTTAAAGATGAGAAGATACAAACTTAGGCAGAGGAGGTCGACACACATACATGTCAAGAATAGAAAGATTCAAAGAAAATTACACACAAAGCAGCTCTTCAAAAAAGAAGCACATAACCGCAACAATCCTTGTAATGCTAATAGTGATTGTATTGACGGTGTTTTTTCTTATTCAAAAATTTTGGTATGTAAAAGCCTTCGTTGCCGGTACATCAAATACTGTGCCCGTTTACAGTTTAGACGATAAGAGTATCCTTGTCGAAGCAGGTAACATAACAAGAGGATCGAGAATCAATAGATACATTAAGAAGATTAGAAACGATAATCATATATATAATAGAATAAAATCGGATGGAAAAGAGTTTTATATTGAATCTTCGTGCCTATCGATTACCTCTGATGGTGCGGTTCAGGAGAAGGAAGTCTTTGTCAGAACACCTGCAACCGTATATGTAGAGGAAAATGGACCTGATATATTGTCATTCGTGTCAAAGGGAACAAAGCTTACCGTAATTGGGTATGATAAGCTCATGGATGATGGTTATGTTAATAAATATAGAGTTAAACTTCCCACTACTAAAGAATCAGAAAAATCAATAGAGGGATATGTTTATGGGAAATATATGAAAGGAACACTTGAGGAAGCTTCTCAAAACTATAATAAAAACGGAGAGTATAATAAGGCAAAGAAAGATGTTTTTTCATATAATTTATATGGCGGAAAGGCTGTGAATCTAGATTATTTCCCTTATGAAAAAACCAAAATCAAAGGCAACGAGTTTTGTGAGAATGCCCGTACAATGTATATAAACACATATGCTGCAGTTCATCCTGAGGAATATGTCAAACTGATTGAAGAGACGGACTGCAATGCGGTGGTAATTGACATCAAGGATGGACCTCTTACATATAAGTCTGAAGTTGCAAAAGAATATTCTCCAAACTCATACAAGAAAGCTTACACATCGGAAGAGAATTTCCGTAAAGGTGTAGAGACATATAAAAAAACAGGGGTATATCTAATTGGTCGAATAGTTGTATTTAATGATAAGAGATATGCCAAAGATCATCCGGAGAACTGTATAAAAAGTGGGTCAAACACAAGCTGGCCGAGTGGCTTCTCTCGGGATGTATGGGAGTATAATGTAAAGCTTGCTGTGGAGGCAGTAGAAAAATTTGGGTTTAATGAAATCCAATTCGACTATGTTAGATTTCCGGAAGCATCGTATGAAATGTCAAAGTCCAAAAAAACAGATTTTCGAAATGAATACGGAGAAGAGAAAGCACAGGCAATACAGAATTTTTGCTTTTATTCCACAGATCAGCTGAGAGAAGTTGGAGCATACACCTCCATCGATGTGTTCGGAGAGAGTGCTTATGGTTATGTTACGGCATATGGTCAATATTGGTCATCAATTTCGAATATAGTTGATGCAATAAGTGCTATGCCATACACAGATCATTTTGCGAATGATAAGTCATGGGAAAATCCATATGGAGCAGTTTTAAATTGGGCCATGTATGCCAAAAAACAGCAGAATTCAATACAAAATCCTGCCGCTGCCAGAACATGGATAACAGGGTATGATACCCCTTATTGGGATCCATATGTACAATATGGATCATCAAAGATGAAGGATCAGATCAAAGCACTTAATAAAGCGGGCCTGAAAGGGGGATTTATCCCGTGGAATGTATTGTCAGATATTGCGAAATACAGGGAATATCAATCGATATGGAATGAATAGGAGTTTTCAAGTATATTCGTATAATTTTAATAGGAATATAAGTACATATTATTAATAATGAAACTAAAGCCGCAGCGTTTTCGCTGCGGCTTTAATATAAAATTTATCGAAATTTATCGTATCTGTGTAAGGATTTTATGCCAATCCGAGAGCAGCCCAGATACCGAAGGCGTGAAGAATAACGACTATTACACAGATAGGTGCCAGATATCCGATTGTGATTTTATCCCAAGTAGTTATAGGTTTTGCACCACCTTTTACCAGTTCCTTACTCATGTTGTCATAGCCCCATACTTTTGAAGTAAAAATCAGAATGAATAGGGTTCCCAGAGGTAGTCCGACATATCCTGAGAGAAGGTCAACCCAGTCATATATGCAGTAATGTGAAACTCCTGAAGCGTCGAGCCATGGAAGCTGAATACCGCTTAGAAGTCCATGGCCTTGTGACAATGAACAGAAGACTCCTCCTATAAAGATAATAGATGATACGATGATAACAGCCTTGGTTGATTCAACATTAAACTTTTCTCTTACTACCTTGATAGGAATCTCAACGATTGTGAAGGCAGTAGAGAAAACGGCAAAGATAAGCGCCAAGAAGAAGAAAAGACCGATTAATGTTCCTCCGGGGAATTTTTCAAATATCGATGTCATTGACAGGAATACAAGGGAAGGTCCTGAAGTGAGCTCGGAACCTGAACCTACAACCGATGGGATGATAACGAATCCGGCAAGCATTCCAACGAAGGAGTCGAGAAATACTACCCATTTAGCATCGGAACGTAGATTGTTGTCATCCGGAACGCTTGAGCCAAGGGTTATGAATATTGCCCAGCCGATACCAACGCTGAACAGAATCTGCATACAAGCATCCGCAAATGTCTTCATGTTCAATTTTGTAAGGTCAGGTATAATATACCATTTTAATCCCATCTTTGCCTCTGGGGATATTGAAATAGCCCATATACCACAAATTATTAGAAGAAGTATAAGACCCGGCATTATTACCTTGCAGATTTTTTCAGCCTTGTCTGTTATACCGAATATAAGAACAAGTCCCGTTATAGCTACCATAAGAAAACCGTAGATAAGCGGTTCTATAGGGTCAGAAATAAAGTTCTGATAATATGCAGCTTTATCCGTTCCGCCTACCAATCCCCCTGTAACAAGAGCTTTGGTGTATGCAAGAGTATACTTTATTATGTAACCGGAAACAATTAGGTAGTAGAAATCGATAAGTAGTGTAGTTCCGGCAAGAAGCCAGCCTACAAAGCTCCATTTTTTGTTGAGAATCCAG
>JAAYIA010000022.1 GCA_012735145.1 Clostridiales bacterium
CCGGCACAAATCCCTATTTGGTTTCCGTAGCTTGAGTATCCCCTTGCTGCCGTTGTTGTTATAGAGCGCTGAGGAAGCTTTCCCTTGATCGTTTCAGATATAGGTCTAAGCGGGTCTGCTGCCCCCGTTACCCTCATTGCAGTATACGCATAGCCTCTACCTGACAGAGGATCTCTTATACAACCTCCCAGACAAGTCGCCGCCCCTCCAAAAGGTTCAATTTCTGTAGGGTGATTGTGGGTTTCGTTCTTGAAAAGAAGCAGCCATGGCTGAGTTTCTCCATCAACTTCTACGTTAATTTTAACTGTGCAGGCATTAATCTCTTCAGACTCATCGAGTTTTTCCAGCTTTCCTTCCCGCTTTAGATACTTAACGGCAATTGTTGCGATATCCATGAGACTAACCGGTTTGGTGCGTCCAATTTTCTTTCTTAGAGCAAGGTAGTCTTGATATGCTTTTTCTAAAACCTTATCCTCAAAGCTTACTTCATCGATAATCGTATTAAATGTCGTATGTCTACAATGGTCGGACCAATATGTATCAATCATTCTGAGTTCTGTGATAGTCGGATCTCTTTGCTCGGTCTCGTCAAAATATGTTTGGCAAAACTCAAGATCTGCCTCGTCCATAGCAAGTCCATATTTTTCTATGCAAAGATTCCTTGCATTTTTATCCATATCAATAAAACCTGTAAGGATTGCAACTTTTTCCGGTATCTCATACTCCATCTCAAGAGTTTCAGGCTTCTCTAAAGCCGCTTCTCTTGTTTCTACAGGGTTAATAATATGGTCTTTAATTGCTGCTATATCCTCTTCCTGAAGATCTCCATACAGCACATACACTCTCGCAAATCGAATCAGCGGCCTGTCTCCCTGCGAAATTATCTGAATACACTGCTCTGCTGAGTCAGCTCTTTGATCGAATTGTCCGGGCAAAGCTTCCACAGCAAAGACATAAGACCATCCGTCTTTTCCAACCAAGTCCGTGAGTTCTTTTGCCGTTCTATCAACTTGTGGCTCTGAAAAAACCTTCGATATGCTTTCCTCAAACAAAGTTTCTTCGATATTTTGTACATCGTATCGATTGATGACTCGAACATCCTTAAGTCCGTCTATTCCCAGAAGAGTTTTCACATCACTTAGAAATCCTGCAGCTTCATTTGCAAGCCCAGGTCTTTTTTCAACAAAGATTCTATATACCATATTTTTTTCCTTCCTTATTTTAATGCTTTCAAAGCTTTCTGACCTATATCTACCCTATAGTATTTATTTCCGAATTCAATCGTGTCGAGAAGTCCGTAGGTTGCCTCTATAGCCTCCTGCAGATTTCCGGCTCTTGCTGTAACGCCAAGAACTCTTCCTCCGGATGTAACCAGCTTACCATCTTCAGAGATAGCTCCTGCAACGAAAACATTTTCCCATACATCATCAGGTATTGTTATTTCATAACCTTTTTCATATTTTGCCGGATATCCATCAGATGCTGCAACGATACAACACGCACTTTCGTCATACCATTCAATCTCTTCATCAGCAAGTCTTTCTTCTGTGACCGCTTGCATTATATTTAACAAATCCGATTTCAGAAGAGGAAGGACAACTTGAGCCTCCGGATCTCCGAATCTACAATTATATTCTATCACTTTGGGTCCGTTTTCAGTCAACATAAGACCAAAATAAAGGCATCCTTTGAAAGGGCGACCCTCAGCATTCATTGCCTCTATCGTCGGAAGAAATATTTCTCTCATGCACTTCTCTGCTACTTCCTTCGTATAATAAGGATTAGGTGCTATTGCCCCCATGCCTCCTGTATTGAGGCCTGTGTCGCCATCCCCTGCTCTTTTGTGATCCATTGAGCTTATCATGGGAACAACTGTTTTACTGTCTGTGAAACTAAGAACTGATACTTCAGGTCCTTCGAGGAATTCTTCGATTACGATACGATCTCCGCTTTTTCCAAACTTATGGTCTTCCATAATTTCCTTGACCGCATTTTTTGCCTCCTCCCTTGTTTCCGCAATAACAACCCCCTTTCCGAGAGCCAAACCATCAACCTTGATTACTGTAGGTATCGGTGCATCATCGAGATAGCCCAGTGCTGTGTATACGTTGTCAAAAACCTCATACTTTGCAGTTGGGATATTATATTTCTTCATAAGATCTTTGGAAAAAACCTTACTACTTTCGATAATGGCCGCTTCTGCTTTTGGTCCGAAACTTGGTATTCCTATACTCTCAAGTGAGTCAACACATCCCGCTGCCAGTGGATCATCCTGCGCTACAATAGAATAATCTGGTCTGTATTTCTTTGCAAACTCAATAATCCCATCTATATCCGTAGCCTTAATTGGGAAGCACTCAGCATCCCTTGCTATGCCCCCGTTTCCCGGCAAGGCATATATTTTTTCAACTGATTTATTCTCTTTAATCTTTTTGATTATTGCGTGTTCTCGGCCGCCGCCACCAATCACCATTATCTTCATAGCTGTCTTGTCTCCCGGAAAATCATAACAAATTAATAGTTTTCTTAATAATATGCAATAAATTAATGATGAAAGAGCCTCATTCCTGTAAACACCATCGCTATCCCAAGTTCGTTGCAGCAATCTACAACTGCATCATCCCTTATAGAGCCTCCTGGCTGTGCTATATAGCTTGCTCCGGAAGCTGCAGCTCTTTGTACATTGTCATAAAACGGAAAAAATGCATCAGATGCACAAGATACTCCTGTCAGTGTATTGAGATATGCTCTTTGCTCTTCTTCATTAAACCTTTCAGGTTTTTCGGTAAAGTACTTTTCCCATACTCCCTCAGCACAACAATCTTCTTCAGTCTTATTAATATATGAGTCGATAACATTATCTGTATCCGGTCTCTTCATCTCTGGTTTGAACGGTAGATTCAATACTTTGTCATGCTGACGAAGAAACCATGTATCTGCTTTATCTCCTGCAAGTCTCGTACAATGAACTCTTGACTGCTGCCCCGCACCGACACCGATAGCCTGTCCATCGTAAGCAAAACAAACGGAATTCGACTGTGTATATTTTAGAGTTATTAGAGCGACGATAATATCCCTAATCGCATCCTTTGGTAGATACTTTTTCTCTGTTACTATGTTTTTAAGCAAATTTTCATTTATCTCAAAGAAATTGTGTCCTTGTTCAAACGAAACTCCGAATACCTGCTTATGCTCTTTTTCAGGCGGAACATAATCAGGATCTATTGCAACTATATTATAGTTTCCCTTCTTTTTTTGTTTTAATATCTCCAGAGCTTCTTCAGTATATGCAGGTGCGATAACTCCGTCCGAGACTTCTCTTCTTATCAGCTTTGCTGTTGTTACATCGCACTCATCCGATAAAGCAACCCAGTCGCCAAACGAACACATCCTATCAGTTCCCCTTGCTCTGGCATAAGCCGACGCAAGAGGTGAATCATCAAGTCCATCAATATCATCAACAAAGCAAGCTTTCTTGAGCTTTTCCGGAAGAGGTGTTCCAACAGCCGCACTTGTCGGACTTACATGCTTAAACGAAGCTGCGGCAGGCATTCCAAGAGCGTCTTTTAACTCCTTAACCAACTGCCACGAGTTCAATGCATCCAGAAAATTTATATATCCCGGTCTTCCATTTAATATTTCCAACGGAAGGTCCTCTCCATTGTCCATATAGATACATGCGGGTTTTTGATTTGGATTGCAACCATACTTTAGTTCAAATTCTTTCATAAGTATATTCCTCTCTGTTCCGTCTTTGTATTATCGCAATTATATGTTTTTATTGATGAGTCTTTCTTCATCTTCTCCATCTATCAGATCTATATATTTTACATATAGCGAAATCTTGTTTTCATTATTGAGAGAGATCCATATTTCATTTGTCAAAGCATCTATATCGTTCGGAATTATTATTCTTCTCGGCTCACCTTGAAAAGTCGGTAGAGGCCTCCCGTCGCATTCATATGTGTGTATAAAATGTCCGATTCCCGAAATAGGTGCGTAATTGTAAATGAATCTATTGCATTCCGTCCCCTCTGAATCAGCACTTTTAAGTATGCTCATTTTATACGTAAAATTCGCCGCTTCATCTAAAGTAATTTCTGCACTTATTCTTGGTGTCAGATTAGGTGCGTCAGGCTCAAAACATCTTGACTCCAAGGCTTTGGCAAAATCAATGTTTTTCTGTAATCCTTCATATATTGTATCCGTCTGATTGCCATTAGTCACTATCAAATGATTCTTATAGGCTCTGACTGCAGCATATATAATTAAACTTGGATCTTCTACCTTGGAAACATCGAAGGCTTCTGTAAGGACTGTTTTTCCTTCCTTTTTAAAAATGCGGTTTCTTGAATTTTCAGATCTTCCCATAATAAAATACGCGGCTACTGCCTTGGTTCCATCTTCAGATTCGCCAACGACAATGCCGCGTCCCGGGTAAGAATTCCCCGCGACAATATCCTTAAAACTTCCAGCTTTATAAACATCCATACTTAGCCCTCCAATACCAATTGTTTTCTTATGATTTATTCTATGCCCTATATATCATTTCTTGTCTTTAATTATATTGATACAGATTTTTTCAACCGACTCCGGAAGAATGCGATGCTCTGCTTCTTGCATTACCCTTTTCTGTAAAGTCTCGGGTGTGTCCTCTTCTCTGACTTCGACGGCTTTCTGTGCTATGATTTCTCCTCCATCTGCAATATCATTTACATAGTGAACAGTCGCTCCCGTTACTTTTACTCCTCGTTCCAAAGCAGCAACATGAGGCTTTATACCATAAAATCCCTCTCCGGAGAATGCCGGTATTAAAGATGGGTGTACATTTATTATCTTATGGTCGTACCGAGCAACAAAATCTTGACTAAGGATTGTAAGAAATCCGGCAAGAACTATCAAATCGATTTCTTTTGAATCTATAAGCTCAATCATTTTCGTCTCAAAAATATCTTGTCCTCCACATGCCTTCTTGCTGACAACGTGAGCTTCTATTCCTGCTTTTTTTGCACGTTCAAGTGCAAAGGAATTTTCTCTGCTTGAAATAACGAGAACAATTTCTCCACACGATATGATTCCGGAATGCTGTGCATCAATCAGGGCTTGGAGATTTGTTCCCCCGCCGCTCACCATCACAGCGATTCTTGCTTTTTTAACCATAAAAACTCCCTTTGCTCGAACAATCTTTCCTTAAATAATCTGTATCTTTTCTTCGGATTCCACAATTTCACCTATTATATATGCGTCCTCACCATTTTCTCTAAGCACAGACAAGGCTTCTTCTTCCTGTGCTGCCGGAACAACAATTGACATCCCTACGCCCATATTGAATGTATTGAACATGTCATGTTCTGAAATTCTGCCGATATCCGCAATAAAATTGAATATAGGAAGAATTCTTATATCCTTCCTTCGTATCTTAGCCCCAAGTCCGGCAGGAATACTTCTTGGGATATTTTCATAAAAGCCACCTCCCGTTATATGTGAAATTCCTCTTACATCAACCTTATCAAGAAGTGCCAAAACAGGTTTCACATAGATACGAGTAGGCTCCAAAAGAGTTTCCCCAAGAGATTTACCATTGAGAATGGCATTAGGTGCATTGAGCGATTCCATTTCCGGTTTATAGAGATTAAATACCTTTCGCACAAGAGAAAATCCATTTGAATGCACTCCGCTTGAAGGAAGAGCAATCACCTTATCTCCCGCCTGCATTTTTGAATTGTCAATTATCTTATCTTTGTCGACAATTCCTGTACAATAGCCTGCAAGGTCATATTCATCAACCGGATAAAATCCCGGCATTTCTGCAGTTTCACCACCTATCAAAGCCGCTCCCGACTGTACACATCCATCACATACTCCAGATACTATCTGTTCGATTCTTTCCGGAATGTTTTTTCCACAAGCAATATAATCAAGGAAGAAAAGAGGCTTGGCTCCGGCACATATTATGTCATTCACACACATTGCAACGCAGTCTATACCAATTGTATCGTGCTTATCCATAATGAATGCGAGCTTCAGTTTAGTTCCAACTCCGTCGGTTCCGCTTACCAACACAGGCTTTTTTATACCATCAAGATCCAGTTCAAAGAATCCTCCGAACCCTCCTATTGCCGACATCACACCTGGCACAGCTGTTCTTGCAATATGGCTCTTCATAAGTTCAACCGCTTTATATCCGGCAGTTATATCGACACCAGCAGCTGCATAACTGTCCGACTTAGATTTTGTGTTCATTTCATTCCTCTCTTATTTTACATTAATTCTTATTATGATGTTATCGGCTTACTCTTTGCCATCCCAGCAATAAGTGCAAAGCTTGCATCTTTCTATTCCAATTGCTTCTACTACTCCATCAAGAGTCTGAAAATCCAAAGTCTCGAAGCCCATCTTTTCGGCAATAACTGTTCTTAGTTTTTTGCCCCTCTCTGTTGTTCCGTCCGCATATTCGTCGAGGTGTTTCGTACCTTCATCTCCTTCAATCTCATTTATTATTCTGCGTGATAACAGATCCATATCAGCATTATTCCTTGCAAAATTAAGGTACTTGCATGCATACATTATAGGAGGAGATGCCGATCTCATGTGTACAGCTTTTGCTCCATTATCGTAAATGAATTCAACCGTTTCTCTAAGTTGAGTTCCTCTTACTATTGAGTCATCAACGAACAACAGATTCTTTCCTTTGATGAGCTCAACGACCGGTATAAGCTTCATCTTGGCGACTTTCGCACGTTCTGCCTGTGTAGTTGGCAGAAAGCTTCTCGCCCATGTTGGTGTATATTTAATGAATGATCTTGCGAAAGGAAGCTTGCTTGCATTGGAATATCCTATAGCATGAGGAGTTCCTGAGTCAGGGACGCCTCCAACATAATCTATTTCAGATCTATCAAATCCATTCTTAACGTCATTCTCAGCCAATAGTCGACCGTTATGATAACGCATCATCTCAACATTAGTGCCCTCATATGTTGTTGTAGGATATCCGTAATAACTCCACAAAAACGCGCACATCTTCATCTTCTCTCCCGGAGGAACAAGCTGTTTGCAGTTTCCCGGAGTAATCTCAACAATTTCTCCCGGGCCGAGCTCTTTCGTTTCTTCGTAGCCTGTTTTGGACAATGCAAAAGACTCAAACGAAACGGCGCTTGAATATTCGGCAACGCCTACTTTGACAGGAATCCTCCCCAGTTTGTCACGAGCAGCAAGAATAGTTCCGTCTTCTTTAAGGACAATAATGTTTGCTGTACCGACAACCATTTCTTGTGCATATCTTATTCCCTCCAGCAGGTCGTCTTTTTCTGATATTAGAGCTGCTATAAGCTCTGTCTGGTTAATTCTTCCAGCTGTCATTGCCTCAAGATGTCCATGAGCACCTTTAAGAATAATATCTACTATTTCGTCCATATTACATATCTTGCCTACCGTAGTTATCGCATATGTTCCACTGATCGATCTAAACAAAAGAGGTTGTGGGTCCAAATCGCTGATGCATCCTATCGCCGCTTTTCCACGCATAGTATTGACAATTCCTTCAAACTTAGTGCGAAACGGTGCATTCTCTATGTTGTGAATTTCCCTCTGAAAGCCCTTCTCTCCATCAATTGCCGCCATGCCACCTCTTCTTGTACCAAGATGTGAATGGTAATCTATACCAAAATAAACATCCAATATACAATCTTCTGTAGAGGTTATTCCAAAAAAACCACCCATAATATCTCCTTATGCGAAGAACATCTCGTTAAGTGTCATCGGATCAATATATTTATCCTCTTTATACACTCTCATGTTACCGGACGAAATCTCATCTATAAGCATAACATTGCCGTCCTTGTCATAACCGAATTCAAACTTTATATCGTACAAGATAAGTCCTTTTTCCTTTAAATCATTCGCAACAATTTTTGTGATTCGCTGAGTCATTTCTTTAAGTTCATCGTATTGTTTTCCTGTCATTACTCCAAGAACTACAAGTCCGTCTTTTGTGACCAGCGGATCACCGAGTTCGTCATTTTTAAATGTTGTTTCCACATATGAAGGAAGAAGTGTGCCTGAAGAAATGTATTCTCCATATCGTCTTATAAAACTTCCTACAGCCCTGTTTCTGCAAATAACTTCCAGTCCATGACCGAAAACTTTTGCAGGCTTTACCTCCATTGAAGTTTCTTCAATATTTGCCTTTACAAAATGAGTTCTAATACCCGCCTCATTAATCTTATTAAAATAATATTCGGTCATCCTAAGATTAATGTCACCAACCCCTTCTATTGTAAGTCCAATGGCATTTTCACCAGGATCAAAAACTCCGTCCTTGCCGGTGCAATCATCTTTAAACTTCAATAGGAAGTTTCCATTCTCAAGTTCAAATACATCCTTTGTCTTTCCGTTATATACAAGTTTCATAAACATCCTCCCTTTCTTCTTGAAGCATGACTAAATAATTTATAATCTGCCCATAATGCTTGCATCTTTCTTAAGTACTGCTTCAGCCTCGGCCTTTCTATTTGCATTCAGTTTTTCAGCCAAATCAACATCAAATACAGCCAATATTTCGGCAGCAAGCAAAGCTGCATTTTTCCCTCCATCGATGGCAACTGTCGCAACAGGAATTCCGCTTGGCATCATTACTGTGGACAGCAAAGCATCCATCCCGTCTAGAACTGCACCCTTGCAAGGTATTCCAATAACGGGAAGAGTCGTGTTAGCTGCAATCGATCCCGCAAGATGTGCTGCCATTCCTGCTGCGGCAATAATTACACCGAACCCCTTTTCTCTGGCCATAAGCGACCAATTTCTGGCCTCTTCCGGTGTCCTGTGTGCCGAATATACATGGACCTCGTAAGGAATTTCAAGTTCCTTTAATACATCTATGGTCTTCTGTATTACCGGAAGATCGCTGTCACTTCCCATTATAATTCCAACTTTTTTCATCTCTTCCTCCTAATGTACTAATGTAATATTTGCTGGATTATGACTTTACAACAACCACAAAACAGCACAATGTTACCCATTATGATTCTCTCATTTCTTATCATTAGATTCAAATAAAAGCTCTACGGTTTTATAATGTACTAATAATAATACGTTGGTATACTATGAAAATTGCGTCCTTTACAAAGCTTATTGCCAGTTTCGTTCGGATTTCTGTCATTGTTCAAATCAAGATCCTGTAATCAAAATCTATTTTCTGAAAAGCTTCCTTACTGCATGCCATGCCTTTCGTATAATAGCAAACACTATGAACATGACTAAGAATCCGGCAAGCCCTGATGTAACGTCGGCAAGTTCGACTACACCTGACCCTGTGTACCACTGACCGATTTCAATAGCAAATGTAATCACAATGAGCACTGTAAATACATAAATCCATGTAACCGTCATTATATAGCCACGCTTGACCAATGCTTTGAAAATTGGATATACGACAAAAATCAAAGCCATTCCCAGCAAACCAATTACTAGAAAATGCAGCTCCTTGTCGTTAAAATATAACTCTTTCGAGTCATTAAGACTTAGTATCTTGTGATGTATTCTTGTTATCCAAGATATTATCGGATAAAGTAAATTTCCCATGCCGTAATTATACCTTAGTATCCACTTTTTTTGTATTAATATCGAGAATTTAATCGATTTTGTACCACATCACACATACTGCAATCTAATAGATATCTCTCCAATTTCTTGACAAGCTTTTGTATTGGTAATAAAATTTACTGATGTAGAGTTTAAACGTGTATAATTTTCGTATAGATTCTCACAAACTCGAAAGGAAGGTTTTATGTTCACAGTCAAAGATTTATTTAATCTTGATCACACAATGGCAAAGGATTATCTATCTCAATTCACATTTCCATGGGAGGCTCTTCAGGGAATCAAGGACTTCATTCTTTCTGTCGGTCCTTTTCTAGATGCAAACTACGAAGAAGTTTCAGAAAATGTTTGGGTCCATAGGACAGCTAAAGTTTTCTCTTCAGCCTATCTAGGTGCACCGTGTATAATAGGTCCTGAATCAGAAATCAGACATTGTGCCTTTATAAGAGGATCTGCTCTTGTAGGTCAAAGTTGTGTTGTCGGTAACTCAACAGAACTTAAAAATGTTATTCTTTTTGATGGTGTTCAAGCCCCTCATTATAACTATGTAGGCGATTCAATACTCGGTCACTTTGCACATATGGGTGCAGGCTCAATAACATCAAACGTCAAGTCAGATAAACAACTCGTTATTATTCATCACGGAGACGAAAAAATCGAAACGGGCATTAAGAAATTTGGAGCCATGGTAGGCGACTATGTTGAAGTCGGTTGCAATGCTGTTCTTAATCCCGGAACAGTTGTCGGGAAGAATAGCACCATATATCCTACAAGTTGTGTTCGAGGGGTTATCCCGGAGAACAGCATATATAAAGTTTCTGGTCATATCACAGAGAAGAAAGGCTAATCTATCTATGGGTAAATATTTTGGTACAGATGGTTTCAGAGGAGAAGCCAATGTCGATCTGACATACGAGCACGCAATAAAAATCGGAAGATTCCTTGGCTGGTACTACGGTGAGAATGAAGGCAGAACATCAAAAATTGTAATTGGTAAGGACACAAGAAGATCGTCGTACATGTTTGAATATGCTCTTGCTGCCGGAATAACAGCTTCAGGTGGTGATGCTTACATAATGCATGTAACAACGACCCCAAGCGTTTCTTATATCACTCGTACTGACCGCTTTGACTGCGGTATCATGATTAGTGCATCTCATAATCCTTACTACGATAATGGAATTAAACTCCTGAACAGAGATGGCGAGAAGATGAGTGAAGAAACTATTCTCCAAATTGAAAATTATTTGGATGGACACTTAGATATTCCTCTTGCAACAAGAAATATCGGCAGAACTATTGACTACGTGGAAGGACGCAACAGATATATCGGCTACTTAATATCTCTATCCAAGTACTCATTTAAAGGAGTAAAAGTTGGTCTGGATGCGGCAAATGGATCAGCATGGGCAATAGCTAAGTCTGTTTTTGATGCTCTTGGTGCACAGACATATGTAATTAACAACTCGCCAAACGGATTCAATATAAATAA
>JAAYIA010000023.1 GCA_012735145.1 Clostridiales bacterium
TAAAAGCAATTTCTGTAGCCATCCAGTTCACATATCTCAATGATATCTCCAGGATTTCTGATTTCCAGAAGTCTTGCTTTTTCGTTCAATAAATTCTTCTTCCATAGTTTGACTGCTTCATCAACACTCATTCTCTCGATATTAATCGGAATATTTGCATCTATCAACATCTTCATTCTGTCAGATATCTTCCTTACGATGCTGTCAGTAACTGACCCATCCGTGTCAAGGTATGTGAAAAATCCTTGATTAAGAGAGTTACCTACTCTAACATTGATATCACCCAGAACATCACGACAAGCTTTGATGTATATCAATATTGCTGTATGGTGATATACTTTCTCTTTGTAAAGACTGTCTATTCTAAACGAGTTCAACACATCTGCCTCCTTCTCTGTACTTAATAGTTCTATTAGTCGGATTGTTGTGACCTTCTATTCTATTCATCACGATTATTTCTATCATCACGATCATTTCTATCATCACGACCGGGTTTTTCTTTTTTTTCCTCTTTATCTTCTTTTTCTTTGTCTTCGATATTTACTTTAATAGGTTCTGTACCTTTTGTATAATACTCTCCCAAGTATTTAATTACATTATTCGGTTTAGCTTTATAGTCTCCTTGTTTTGCCGCATCAATATTATCTATTATTCTGCTCCACATCCTCGCTGCGGTAAACGAAATTGTGTCCATTCTCACATTGTCATCCGTTCCAATCCAAAGAGCCGCTGAATATGTAGGTGTAAAACCACTAAACCATATATCATATGTATCATCTGTTGTTCCTGTCTTGCCCCCTACCTGTATCCCCTTTACAGAAGCTCCGGATGCAATCCCGTTAGAAACGACTTTTTTTAGTACATCTGTCATTATCCATGCAACTCCTTCATCCAGGACCCTTACGGATTTGCTCTTAGTTTCAAGAAGAACCTTGCCGTTTCCATCTGTGACCTTTGTATAACAGATAGGCTTGTATCTCAATCCCCCACCCGGAAAAGCTGCATATGCAAGCGACATCTCCAGAGGAGATATTCCTTCTGCCATAGCGCCCAGACCCAAAGCGGCATAATTAAGGTCGTTTACAGATTCAGTTCTGTCGTCAATAGCAGAGCTGATTCCATATTCCTTAAGCAGATTCATGGAATAATCGACTCCTACCTGAGCAAGAATTTTAACCGCACATGTGTTAATTGACTGCTGTATAGCTGTCATGAATGTGTTCTCCCCGGAATAACTTCTTGTAACATTGTTAGGCCAAACATCACCATCAACGACCATTCTCTCGTCTATAACCTTGGATGAAACGGTTATATAGTCTCCATAACCTGCTGTTCCTTGTCTGTCATAACCGTAATCGTGATACTCAAACTGTTTCCCTTCTTTGTGATATTCATAGCTTTTCTGGAGTGCAGCAGAGTAAACGGTAAGTGGCTTGATTGCAGAACCCGGCTGACGAGGGTTTGTCGCTCTATTAAATAGTTTTTCTCCTGTCGCCTCCCTTGTTCCACTCATAGCCTTAATTTTCCCCGACCCAACCTCAGTAATTACCATAGCAGCTTCTACTTTTGAACCATTTGCCGCTTTTGGAAAATTCTCTGATTTCTTAAATTCATTGGTTATCGCCTTCTGAGCTTGAATATCAACAGTTGAATATATTTTTAAACCTTTAGTATATAACCTGCTAATTGCTTGCTGTTCATCTATACCGTATTTTGTCATCAGATCATTTTTGACGGTTTCAAGAATATAGTCTCTGAAAGCCGATTTACTCGTCAATGGATTGGTTCCAACCTTAATAAAATCCTCTAGAGGCTTCGTTGCTTTCTTTCTCTCCTTGGCAGTAATATAACCTTGTTCTTCCATAAGAGCTAAAATCAAATTCCGCCTATCCTGTGCAGCATCATTGGCATACAATCCTTTTCTTAACTTTACCGTTTTTTCGCCTTTTTCGTATGTAATTAGAGCATATTCGCTTGGAGCTTGCGGAAGGGCAGCAAGTGCCGCACATTGTTCAAGAGTGAGGTCGTTTACGTCTCTTGAAAAATATGTTTTCGCTGCAGTCTCAACACCATAACATCCGGATCCGAGATATATTGTGTTAAGGTAAGCTGTTAATATTTCTTTCTTAGACATGGTTTTCTCTATTTCATACGCATAATACATTTCAACTATTTTGCGTCTAATGCTTCTCTCGCTTTTTTCTTCAGGTAGGAAAACATTACGAGCGAGCTGCTGTGTTATAGTGCTTGTTCCGCTAATTCTCTCACCTTTGAATACGCCAAGAATTGCACCAATCATTCTTTTAAAGTTGAATCCGTTATGCTTCCAGAACGTTTTATCTTCAACAGCAATAAAAGCATTTTTTAGGTTTTTGGGTAGGTCATCATAAGAGGAGATCTTTCTATTCTCTGAATAATAGACAATATCAACCAGATTATCCTTATCATCATAAATATCGGTGGTAATATCCAGCGTATCATATATTTTGTCTGTCTGTATCTTAGGTGCATTTGAAATACAATAGAAGGCATAACCTCCGACACTTATTGAGCCCATTAGAATCAAAAGAATGAAAGTTATAAAAATTCTTTTAACTATTTTTTTCTTATTTGATCTTTTAATCGTTTGCTTACTATTTGAATTGTTTGACATATGTCGACCCTCTTCTTTGTATCTATATTGTCTTGCCAAAACCAGTCTCCTAATAATTTGAATAAACATTTGATAATATATAATAGCGCAGGAATATCAATCCCTCCGCTATTATATCACAACACATAATTTCTTTATCACTTCAGCATTTACTTAACCACCAGCATTCTCATTGAATTAAGAATGCACAAGATCGCAACTCCAACATCTGCTATAACAGCCATCCACATATTTGCGATACCGAATCCTCCCATTATGAGGAATGCAATTTTAACGACAAGTGCAAATACGATATTTGCTTTGGATATATCAACAGTTTTTCTTGCTATCCGTATAAGGCTTGGAATCCTCTCCAGATTATCATCCATAATCACGATATCTGCAGCTTCTATAGCTGCATCAGAGCCCATAGATCCAAGAGCAATACCGGCATCTGCCCTTGAGAGAACAGGTGCATCATTTATGCCATCTCCTACAAATACTACTTTCTTTCTGCTGCTTTTATCCTTATTACGCAAACCGACATCCTCAATAATGTCCTCTATAATTTTCACTTTATCTTGCGGAAGAAGATCCGATTTATAATCCTTAAATCCCAGTTCTGATGCTGTCTGTGCAGCATTTTTCTTCGTATCTCCGGTTAGCATAACTATGTGCTTAACACCTTCGGATATAATGTTTCTTATGGCTTCCTTTGAATGTTTCTTGAGTGAATCCACCAAAACAATTGAACCAATATACTGTTCATCTTTTGCAACATAAACGGTAATACCTGTATCTTCCGGTTCATCCAGGTAAAGAACTATTCCTTTTTCCTGCATAAGTCTTCTACTTCCAACGATAATTCTGTTTTTTCCAACCTTTGCAGTAATTCCTCTACCCCTTATGTTCTCAAGATCGCTTATCTTTGATATGCGAAATGGCTTCTTACATGCACTAATTATAGGAGTCGCAATCGGATGTGTTGATCCTGATTCTGCCGCAGCTGCATACTTTATAACCTCTTCTACCGTATATCCTTCCATGGCATTAATCATTTTTACTTCAAATTTACCTTCAGTAAGAGTCCCTGTCTTATCGAATACAATTGTGTCAACATTAGCCATTATTTCCAGAAAATTACTACCTTTTACGAGCATTCCCGACTTAGATGCTGCTCCAATCCCGCCAAAGAAAGCCATAGGAACAGATATAACCAATGCACATGGACACGAAATTACTAGGAATGTACAACCTCTAAGTACCCAATCCATTAAGTTCCCAAGAAAAATTGGAGGAACAAAAGAAATAAGCAAAGCGCTTACCACAACAACGGGTGTGTAATAACGTGCGAATCTAGTAATGAAATTTTCTGTTCGAGATTTTTTATTTGCAGCCGTTTCAACTAGTTCAAGAATCCTTACCACAGTTGAATCTTCATATTCCCGATCTGCTTGCACTTTTAACAAATTGTCCCCGTTTATACATCCGGATATGATCTCATTGCCTGTTTCTACAAAGTGAGGCATTGACTCCCCTGTAAGAGCCGATGTGTTAATTAAACCTTCTCCTTCAACAACTATCCCATCAATTGGAATTTTTTCTCCGGGTTTGATAATCAATATATCTCCAACTTCAATATCGTCCGGATCAATTATATCGATACTTCCATCATCATTTTGTAAGTTTGCATATTCAGGGGCTATACTCATTAGTTCCTTTACTGCAGCTCTCGACTTTCCAACTGCGTAGTCCTGAAAGAACTCGCCCACCTGATAGAACAACATTACAGCAACGGCCTCGCCAAATTGCCCACTCACAAAAGCACCAACCGTTGCCAGTGTCATAAGAAAGTTCTCATCCATTATCTGGCCGTGGAAAATTCCCCAAAAACACTTTTTTACCACATCGTATCCTGCAATAAAATATGCAACGATATAAAGTGCCAGAACAAACAGCCCTTTATAATTGTTTTCAGTAATAATTTCCGTTCGATTTAATATAAATAACAAAAAAAACATAAGCATGGAAATTACTATCCTGCTTAGTTTCTGGTTTTGTTTAGTGCTTAAATTTATAATCATTTTACTACCTATTAATACCTACTACTTATCATTATGAATTATATATTATTAACAAATCATCTTATTACTATTTAGCAATCTTACAATCAGGTTCTATGGCTGATATGCGTTTTGCTGCTTCTTCCACCACGGCATTAAAGTTGTTCTCATCTGCCTCAATTGTCATTTTTTCGGTAAAAAAGCTAATAGATGCATCATTAACTCCATCAATTTTCTTAATACTGTCTTCCATTTTAGCTGCACAGTTTGCACAATCAAGTCCTGAAAGCTTAAATTTTTTCTTCATATTACTAAATCTCCTTATCTATCACATGTCGAATATGCTGATTTGTGCTGACTCAGGCAGTCCTGTAAACAACCCATGTCCTTTCAAATCTTCTATATTTGAATTGGAAAGCTTTGTTCTCGACCTTACATCATCAACAGTAGTGAAAGCTTTTTGATCATATGCTTCAATCAGAGATTCAGCTGCCGAATCACCTATACCATTTATAGCATTAAAGGGCAGCATAAGCTTACCATTAACAAGTGTGAACTTATTGGAACTTGCAGTTCCAAGCACCGGCTCTATAAAGTCATATCCTCTGGAAAGCATCTCATACATTACCTCATATACTGTAAGGGCTTCTTTTTGTTTCGCTGTTGCCGCTTTGTCTAGGTCTTCAATTTCGGTCATTTTGCGCTCAACCTCAGATATGCCTTTGCCTATTATATCAGCATCAAAATTGTCTACTTTTGACGAAAACCAAGCCGCATAAAAAGCCTCCGGGTAATTTACCTTAAACCATGCCATTCTAATTGACATCATTACATATGCCGCAGCATGGGCTCTTGGAAACATGTACTTTAACGTTTCGCAAGATTTTATATACCAATCAGGAACACCGTGGCTTTTCATAAGGTTAAGTTGTTCGTCTGTCAACACTTTATTTTTACGAACCACTTCCATTATATTAAACGCGTCGCTATTATTCAAACCTTTTGCAATAAGGTAATTCATTATATCGTCACGACAGGATATCACCTCATTCATCGTAGCAGTTTTATTTCTTATTAAATCCTGAGCATTATTTGTCCATACATCGGTTCCGTGAGAGAATCCCGACATCTTAATAAGTGCCGAAACTGTTGTTGGATTTATATCGTCAAGCATCGCTCTTGTAAAGTTTGTGCCAAATTCAGGTATCGCATAGGTTCCATGAACAAACTTATAGCTAGGATTTTTAATTTTAAGTTCATCTATGGAGGTAAATATGCTCAGAGTTTTCTTATCATCCAAAGGAATCTCCATCGGATCAACCCCAGTCATTACTTGTAGGTGCCTTATGAGCTGTGGAACGTCATGTCCCAGTACATCGAGTTTTAATAAATTTTCATCCAATTTATGATAATCAAAATGCGTTGTTATTACATCCGTATCCTTCTTGTTTGCAGGTCTCTGTATAGGACAAAATTCATATATCTCATGATCATCAGGTAATACAATAATTCCTCCTGGATGCTGCCCCGTTGTTCTTTTCACCCCGGTGCATCCTTTCACAAGATAATCTATATCCCCATTCCCAATATCTATTTTATTATCCTCAAGATAGTGTTTCACATACCCGAAAGCTGTCTTATCAGCAATAGTCGCAACGGTTCCCGCCTTAAAAACATTCTTCTCTCCAAAAATCTCTCCAACATATTTATGGGCTATAGACTGATATTCTCCTGCAAAATTGAGATCGATATCTGGTTCTTTATCCCCTTTAAATCCGAGGAATGTTGCAAAAGGAATATTAACCCCTTCTTTATTCATTCTCGTACCGCATTCCGGGCAAGCCTTATCGGGCATATCGTATCCCGTATCGTATTTATCTAACTCATTTGATTTTTCATAGTGCTTACATTTTGGACATATATAATGCGGAGGTAAAGGATTTACCTCCGTAATCCCTGCCATTGTTGCCGCAAAAGAGGATCCAACAGAACCCCTTGAACCTACAAGATAGCCGTCTTCATTCGATTTGTGTACGAGCATTTGGGCTGCTATATACATCACCGCATATCCGTTCCCAATTATAGAGTTAAGTTCGGTTTCAAGCCTTTCTTCAATATCATCCGGTAGAATTTCCCCATATATTGACTTTGCTCTTGAATAACAGCTTTCTCTTAACCTTTCATCCGCGCCTTCAATCTTAGGTGGAAACTTCCCTTTTGGTATTGGATGGACTGTTTCGATCATGTCTGCAATCTTGTTGGTATTTGTTATTACAACTTCCTCAGCTCTTGAACCAAGGTACCCAAACTCATCCATCATTTCTTCTGTTGTCCTTAAGTACATAGAATCCGAAGCGGTATCCTTAAAACCAATACCTGCCATAATTATATTTCTATATATTGATGCCTCTCGATTCGGATAATGAGAGTCTGTCGTTGCAACAGTCAATTTACCAAGCCTGTCACCTGTCTCGATTACTTTTTTATTATACGCAATAATATCTTCAACGCTGTCTACAAGACCATCATTAACCATAAACTGGTTATTTCCAAGAGGTTGTATCTCCAGATAATCATAAAAGGATGCTATTCTATCGATTTCATCATCAGTCTCTCCTTTTACTATTGCTTGGTAGACTTCTCCCGCTTCACATGCACTTCCGACGATGATTCCTTCTCGATGTTCTTCTAGTTTAGAACGTGGAATTCTCGGTTTCTTGTAGAAGTAATCAATATGTGAAAGACTTACAAGCTTATAGAGATTTTTAAGTCCGACTTGATTCTTTGCAAGTAAAATTATATGGTAAGTTTTATTTTTCTTAATATCTATATCTCCATTAGATGACAAAGCATCTTCATCCGGATATAGATAACCTTCAAGTCCATATATAACTTTGATTTTTTTTCCTTGCTTTGCCAGTTTATCCACTGTCTTTGCAGCATCAGGGAAACCCTGAACAACTCCATGATCTGTAATTGCCACTGCAGTCTGATTCCATTGTGCGGCAGTCGTTACAATATTTTCTACTTCATTAAACCCATCGTTATCGCTCATCTTGGAATGACAGTGGAGCTCAACTCTTTTCATCCCGGGATAAGTATCTTCTTTAACTTCTTTATTAATTTTCTTTATTGCCGTTGCCATCATGCAATTTTCGTGATCAAAAGTGTCATACTCGACCTTTCCTATAACCCGTATTGCATCACCATAAAATATATTTTCTTCTATTTCTTGCATTTTTTTATTTGAAATAAATGCTTTTATTAGAAATGTTTTAATCTTATTAGCTATACGCATAATGAAAAGGACTTTACCGCTTTTGATTGGCCTAGAGTCGATTCTGAACACTTCCCCCTCAATAACCGTCTTGTCCTTGCTTCCAATGAAGTTCAAGGCTTCTTCATATGAAACCGGCTGATTATTAAAATCTTTTCCTATAATCACCAGTTCACCTCTGTCGTTTGTAAATGCTGGCTTATCTTTACTTGCTCTACGATATCCATTCTTATCGGAATGTCCGTCATACCAATTATTCGAATTTTCAGGCTCATCATTCTGTGGTCTGTTTATCCCAGTATATATGTAATTTATACGAACTTTGTATGCAGAACCAAGTCGGTCTCTTATCCTTTCCTTCATCAGTAACTTTAGACTTGAAGACATAATAAAATTGAGCTTGGTGTCAACAATGAGCACCATGCTCTTTCGACCGTATGAAAAACCTATTATCTCTATATCTATATCAGATGCTTTTTTGCCGGTAGCATTAACAATTTCGTCAACTGTCAATATTTCCGACGGTATCTTAATCATGCTCTATCTATCCTGTTCCACAATTTCTACTAATCTATCTATAAGGCTATCTTCTGGTACTTTTTCTATAATCTCACCATGAGAAAAAATAAGTCCTTCCCCACGTCCACCTGCAATACCATAATCTGCCTCTCGGCTCTCACCCGGACCGTTTACAACACAACCCATTACAGCTATCTTTATCGGTCGAAGGCCAAGTTTTTGCCTTTCATTTGCAACTTTTTCAAGCCTGTCTTGTGCTTCATTTGCTAAGGAAATAAGATTTATCTCCGTTCTACCGCAAGTTGGACAAGACACGATATCGATAAGTTTCTCTCTTAACCCTACTGTCTCAAGAATTTTTCTGGCAAAGATGACTTCCTCTACAGGATTATCAGTTAGAGAAACTCTTATTGTATCTCCAACTCCATCAAGAAGAAGACTCCCGATTCCTATAGCTGACTTAATCTTGCCGTTTCTAGGCGTACCGGATTCGGTTATCCCTATATGCATTGGGTAGTTCGTCATGTTCTTGAGAAGCATATGCGCATCGTAATTCATCTTAACATTTGATGACTTAATCGATATGACAAGTTGATCATAATTCATATCTTCTATTATTTTAAGCGTTTGAACCCCGCTCTCCGCAAGAGCAGCGGCGGTAACTCCACCGTATTTTGCAAGTAATTCCTTGGCAAGTGAGCCCGAGTTAACTCCTACCCTTATCGGTATTTCCCTCTCTTTTGCTTTGCAAACTACTTTTCTGACATTTTCCAGATTGCCTATATTTCCGGGATTGATTCTAATCTTATCCGCACCTTTTTCTATCGCAGCCAAAGCAAGCCTGTAATCAAAGTGAATATCGGCTACAAGTGGTGTTTTGACGAGTTTTTTTGCCGCCCCGAAAGATTCCGCTGCCATCATATCAGGAATTGCACACCTGACAATTTCACAGCCTACATCAGTAAGTTCATTTATCTGCCTAACCAAGGCCTTAGTATCTCTCGTATCTACATTTGTCATCGACTGTATTGATACCGGTGCTCCTCCGCCTATTATGACGCCACCGCAATTGACACTATTTGTCATTTTTAATCTCCTTAATATCAGAACAAATTTCTTACATCGTTAATAGTGACAAAGATGAATAAAGAAATCAATATAACCATTCCTACAAGTGTCGCCTTGTATTCCATTTCATCTCCGATCCGTCCACCGGATATAATCTTTAGGAAGACAAAAAATATTTTTCCTCCGTCAAGACCGGGAATAGGAATAATATTGAAAAGAGCCAGGTTAAGACTTACAAGTGCAAGTAAAACAAGATACGCACTAATACCATAAGACTGAGTCTCTCCCACAATCCTGACAAGGCCTACTGGTCCTGATACATCATTTTTATTTATCCCCCTGCTGAATATATCTTGCAATGCTTTTATCATCATCTTGCTAAGATTCCAAGTTGATTTTATACCATATTTTAAAGAGGAAAGAGGATTTTTTGTAATTGAGGATACAACTCCTATAACATATCTACCGTTTTCCTTGTCATAATCAGGTCTTAAGGTAAATGTTTTTGTATCTCTGTCCTGTTTGACAGAGATAATCATATCGCCTTCCTTGTAATCGGAAATTTTCTGTGTAACAGCTTCCCAGCTCGATGTTTTTTCTCCATTAATTTCAATAATCTGATCGCCACTTCTTATCCCTGCTTCATAAGCTGGCGAACTTTTACTGACAGAGGCGATTTTATTGGTTGGAACACCGGTTATAGCTGCAGCAATTGTCATTACAACTATGGCAATTAAGACATTCATCGTAACGCCTGCAAGCAGTATTGCTATCTTCTGGAGGGGGTTTTTATTGTTATACGCTCTTTCATCATCGCTGGATTCTTCTTCTCCTTCAAGGGAACAGAAACCTCCAAGTGGCAAAAGTCTTAATGAGTACTGTGTTTCGCCTTTTTTTGTTTTCAATAGGAGAGGTCCCATTCCAACGGAAAACTCATTTACTTTGACACCAACCAGCTTTGCGACTATCATATGCCCCAGCTCGTGCGGGATTACAAGCACGAGAAGCATTATTACAAACAGTATTGCAGTTTTCAATCAACAATCTCCTTTACTTTTCTCCTTGATTCTCTATCTATATAAAGTATTTCCTCAACCGTTACAGGATTTGATGGTTTATGTGAATTCATTACACACTCTATTATATTAGGAATATCTGTAAATTTTATCTTACCCTTAAGAAACATTTCAACAAGTTCCTCATTAGCACCGTTCATAGCCACAGTATAGCTTCCACCTTTTTCCAAAGCCGTATATGCCAGTTCGATACATCTAAATACCTTCTTATCGGGCTTTTCGAATGTCAGATGAGAACCCACTGTAAAAAAATCTAAACTTTCTCCTTCGTATGGCAGTCTGTTGGGATAATTGAGAGCCAAACTTATAGGAATTCTCATATCAGGTAAGCCGAGCTGAGCCATGACGGATGTATCCTCAAACTCTACCATCGAGTGCACAATGCTCTGAGGATGAACACAAATGTCAATTTTGCTCCCAGGTATATCAAAAAGCCATCTTGCTTCGATTACCTCCAGACCTTTGTTCATCATTGTTGCCGAGTCAATCGTTATCTTACTTCCCATTCTCCATTTTGGATGATTAAGTGCCTCTTCAACTCTTACGCTCTCAAGCTCCCCTAAAGAAAATCCTCTAAAAGGTCCTCCCGAAGCCGTTAAAATTATTTTTTTGGGATTTCTGCCTATTTTTCCCTCCAGACATTGAAAAATGGCACTATGTTCACTGTCCACAGGCAGAATATTGATATTATATTGCTTTGCAAGATCAGTGACTATCTTTCCACCCGCAACCAAAGTTTCCTTATTGGCAAGAGCAATATCTTTACCACCTTTTATTGCCTCGCATGTAGGTGCCAGTCCACTTATACCCATTAGAGCATTCAGAACAATATCACATTCCATCTTGGCAATTTGCACAAGGCCTTCTTCTCCATAAAGAACTTCCAAATCACGAAATTCAGATTTTATCCTAACCGCATCTTTTTCACTTCCTACACAAACAGCGCTTGGTGAAAACTCACGTATCTGTGAAATTATAACATCGACTCTGCTTCTGCATGTAAGTCCAGCAACCTCAAATTTATCTTTATTCTCTCTAATAATATCGAGAGTCTGGCATCCTATAGAGCCAGTGCTCCCGAGTATAAGTACTTTCTTCATTTGTAGTAAATCTCACATTCATTTTAAAGTGTTTTAATATCAAATACCGAGCCTTTTCGATTATTTCTCAAAGAAAAATATAACAAAATAGTATACAAATGGTGCTGTAAATATCACGCTATCAAACCTATCCATTATTCCGCCATGACCAGGTATAAGGTTACCGTAATCTTTAATTCCCATCTTTCTTTTGAAAGCTGAAGCTGACAAGTCTCCTGCCTGTGAAACTGCTCCTCCGATTATACCAATTATTATAGACTGCCCTACTGCAAATGGAATGAAAAAATATCCATATATACCACATAAAATACCTGCACCAATTATGCCACCTATAGCGCCTTCTACGGTCTTTTTTGGACTTAGATTAGGTGCAAGTTTGGTTTTACCGATAAGAAATCCTGTAAAATATGCACAAATATCAGATCCGAACGCTGCAAGGATTACAGTCCATGTAAACATATAACCTGTAGGAGTCATATCGAGCAACACTAGATGGTATGAGAAAAACACAACATAAATAAGTCCCAGTGCCGTTGCCATAGCATCATAGGCGCCTCTCTCTTTTATTCTCCAGCCATATACCAGTGAAACGGTAATCGAAAGAGTAATCCAGGCCATAATTATCCAAGGCATAAGCTCCATAACTCGAGTTGCGAAGGTTCCCGGTATAAGATAAAAAATCATGAAATGTACTGCGTACAGCACAGTAATCATAAAGTATGCAATTTTTTTGGACGGCTGCACCTCAAGAGCTTCCCATCCGTTATAAAACTCGGTAACACCTATATAAGATATTACGGCACAGGCTATTGCGAGAGTTATACCCCCCAAATATAAAACCAGTAACAACGGCAGCATACACAACCCTGCAATAATTCTTGTCTTCATAACTACAATATCTCCGTTCTGAGCTTACTTATCTCCTTCATTTCTTCCTCCGAATCTTCTCTTTCTCTGAGAAAAAGCCTCTAAGAGCTTGCGATATTCATCCTCAGAAAAATCCGGCCATAGGGTTTCTGTAAAAATAAGCTCACTATATGCAGATTGCCACGTGAGGAAATTCGACATTCTCTCCTCCCCACTCGTTCTGATAATCAAATCAGGATCTGGGATATCTAAATTTGCAGTCCCTGAATATAGATATCTTGAAATATCTTCTTCTGTCAGCAAATCGATATCCTTGCCTTCCCTAATGCATTCTTTATATAAAGTCTTAACGCTTTTTAAAATTTCATCCCTTCCACCATAATTGAGGGCGATATTAAAAATCAACCCATCATTTTTTTCAAGCGTTCTAAGCATCTTATCGATTGCTTCAACAGATTCCTTGGGCAACATATCATATTCACCCATTATGTTAATGTGAACATTATTTTCATCAAGTTCTTTCAATTCCATATTTACATATTTAACTATTAACTTAAAGATGCCGCTTACTTCTTCCGTGCTTCTTTTCCAATTCTCAGTCGAAAAAGCATATACGGTCAAATACTTAATTCCCATACCGGATGTAGCTTTTACAATTTTTTTCATTGATTCCATCCCGGCATTATGACCAAGGACACGGGGAAGCTTGTGGGCCTTTGCCCACCTACCGTTTCCATCCATTATAATTCCTACATGGTTTGGGAGTTTAATATCTATCATATATCCACCATATACAGCAAACGTGGCTCTGTGCCACGTTACAAGCTGTTATACCTCCATAAGCTCTTTGTTCTTTTCATCAAGGATATTATCCACATCCTTGATAGCTTTTTCGATAGTCTTTTGAACCTCGTCGAGTTCTCTTCTAAGTTCATCTTCTCTGAGCTCTCCATCTTTTTCGAGTTTTTTGAGTTCTTCATTCTCTTCTCTTCTGAGATTTCTTATAGCTATTTTTGCATCTTCACCAAAGCCTTTAACGACTTTTGTCAGTTCTTTTCTTCTTTCCTCCGTAAGTTGAGGGATGGAAAGTCTTACAACTTTTCCATCATTAACCGGATTGATTCCTATATTAGCTTCGTTAATAGCTCTTTCAATATCGGCAATCGACTTTGGATCGAATGGCGATATCATAAGCGTTCTTGGATCAGGTACTGAAATATTTGCTACTGCTTTAAGCGGCGTGGGAGTTCCATAATAACTGACCATAATCTTATCAAGCAAAGCCGGGTTCGCCCTTCCGGCCCTTACGGTGTTTAGATTTTCTTTAAGAAAGCCTTTTGTGCTTTCTATCCTTTCTTCGATAGATTTTTTGCCTGCCATAATATACCTCCTGATTTCTAATGTATAAGTGTCCCTATATTCTCTCCTTCGACAACCTTCTTTAAATTGCCATCTTCCGCAAATCCAAATACATATATTTTAAGTCCGGCATCCATACAAAGTGTTGCGGCTGTCAAATCCATTACTTTAAGATTTTCATTTATAATATCCATATAAGTTAAGTCATTATATCTCTTCGCATCGGGATTTATTTGTGGATCGTCAGAATATACCGCATCGATGCTCTTTGCGAGCAATAATACATCAGCACCTATTTCTGCTGCACGTAGTGCTGCTGCGGTATCTGTTGTGAAAAATGGGCTACCTGTCCCACACCCAAAGATAACGACTTGTCCTTCTTGTAAGTACTCAATAGCTCTTCTCCTTGAATACCCTTCTGCCATATCTCTGATTTCAATAGCTGTCATAAGCTTTGCTTCACAACCGGCAGTCAACAATGCATCCTGTAAAGCCAATCCATTCATTACAGTTGCAAGCATCCCCATATAGTCAGCTGTAGGCTTATCAATATTACCGCCTGTTCTTCCTCTGAAAAAGTTTCCACCTCCCACAACTATTGCAACCTCCACACCAGCATCTCTTACTTCTTTAATCTGAGAAGCTACTCTTTCCGCTGCAGCCGCATCGACTCCATGTAGGTCCTCTCCTGACAAAGCCTCCCCACTTATTTTAATCAAAACTCTTTTATACTTGACAGACATATACTCTCCTTTGGATTTATACTGCTTTTGATTCAATCTCTTCCTGTAGCTTAGCGATAAATTGATCTACGGATAGTACACCAATTTCGCCTACTTTACTTGATCTTACAGAAAGTGTATCTTCAGCAACCTCTTTGTCTCCGATTACACAAATATAGGAATCCCTTGCATTTCTTGCTTCTCTGAGTTTGTAACCTATCTTCTCATTCCTGAGATCTACCTCTACACGCAGGCCTGCCTGTCTGCATCTTTCTGCTACGCTGTTAGCGTATTCAGATTGAGCTTCGGTTACAGTTAAGAGTTTAACCTGTACAGGAGCCATCCAGAGAGGAAATTTCCCTTCAGTATTTTCAATAAGTATCCCTATGAATCTTTCAATTGAACCCAGCTTTGCTGTATGAATCATTACCGGTCTATGCTTCTCCCCATCCGGTCCAATATAAGAGATATCAAAATTATTAGGCATTTGCATATCAAGCTGAATTGTTCCGCACTGCCATGTTCTTCCGATACAATCCTTCAAATGAAAGTCGATTTTTGGTCCATAGAAAGCTCCGTCTCCCGGATTTATATCGTAGTCTTTGCCAACTTCCTCTATAGCCTCTTGAAGCATTTTTTCTGAGAAATCCCAATCTTTAATTTCTCCCATAAAATCGTCCGGTCTTGTCGAAAGTTCTATTCTATACTGAAACCCGAAAGTGCTATATATCTCGTCGATACATTTTATAACATCCTTAATCTCATCTTTAATTTGTTCAGGCAGCATAAATATGTGTGCATCATCCTGTGTAAATGTACGCACTCTCATAAGCCCATGTAAAGCGCCCGAAAGCTCATGTCTATGAACCTGTCCCCTCTCTGCAATTCTTATAGGAAGGTCTCTGTATGACCACATTTTACGCTTATACACGAGAATCGAACCCGGACAGTTCATCGGTTTGATAGCATATTCTTTATCGTCAATCTCTGTAAAATACATATTATCCCTATAATGTCCCCAATGGCCTGATATAAGCCAAAGTTCTTTATTAAGGATCAGAGGTGTCTTTATCTCATCGTAGCCGTATTTCTTGTGAAGATTGCACCAATATGACTCAAGTTCATTTCTTAAAACCATACCTTTTGGAAGAAAGAATGGGAATCCCGGACCGTAATCCGAAAGCATAAAGAGATCCATTTCTTTTCCGATTTTGCGATGATCTCTCTTCTTAGCCTCTTCCATCATATTAAGATACTCGTCAAGTTCAGCTTGTGTTGGAAACGATGTTCCATATATCCTCTGAAGCATTTTATTGTTTGAGTCTCCTCTCCAATATGCCCCTGCTACAGATGTAAGTTTGAAAGCCTTAATATCCCCGGTACTTTCAGCATGCGGACCGGCACAAAGATCTGTGAAATCTCCCTGTTTATAGAAAGAAATAATCGCATCCTCAGGAAGGTCTTTTATAAGCTCAACTTTATAATCTTCCTTTTTTTCCTCTGCAAATTTAATAGCTTCATCCCTTGGAAGTTCAAACTTCTCAAGCGGATAATTAGCCTTTACAATCTTCTTCATTTCCTTTTGAATCTTAAGAAGATCCTGTTCACTGATCTTGTGTTCAAGATCTATATCATAATAAAAGCCGTTATCAATCGCAGGTCCGATAGCAAGCTTCGCCTCAGGCCATATTCTCTTAACTGCCTGCGCAAGAACATGGGAGCTCGTATGTCTGAATTTTTCCCTATCTTCCTTATCTGTAAAATCGTATTTTATTTTTGCCATTGCTTGTCCTCCATGAAATTATAGCAATTAATTGTATCATTTTTATGGTCTTATCTCTATGATTTCTTCTGATAAAACTGCTGCTTCAACGAGAGCTTGGATATCAAGAGTTTCTTCCGATTTTTCTATTCTCGCCAGCTTTGGTTTTGTAACCGGATGTTTTGGTAAGAACACAGTGCAGCAGTCCTCATATGGCTGTATTGATATTTCATATGTCCCTATTTCTGCCGCCTTATCCATGATTTCTACCTTGTCCATTGCAATAAGAGGCCTCATTACAGGCATATTCACTACGAAGTCGGTTACAACAAGAGCTTCTGCAGTCTGGCTTGCTACCTGACCGAGGTTTTCTCCTGTTATCAACATCATATCACCGTTCTTTGAAGCTATTGCTTCGGCAATTCTCATCATGAATCGCCTTACAAGCAGTGTGGTCTCGTCTTCCGGACAGTTTTGGACTATTTGCTCTTGTATAGGAAGCATATTTATCACATGCATTCTTATCGTTCCCATATATCCTGCGAGAACCTTTACTATATCTTCAACCTTTTTTTGTGCTCTTTGACTGGTATAAGGATATGAATGATAGTGAACAGCCTCTATGGTCATTCCCCTCTTTGCCATCATAAATGCAGCAACAGGGCTGTCTATTCCTCCTGACATAAGAACAAGGCCTTTACCGTTAGTTCCAAGTGGCAAGCCTCCTACAGCACGGACCTTTCTTCTGAATATATATGTTCCTTCCCTTCTGACGTCAACAACAAGTGTGCAGTCAGGATTATGCAAGTCAACTGAAAGATTGCTGCATGCTTTGAGTATAGATTCGCCGATAATTCTTCCGATATCAGGAGACTTGATTTCAAAGGATTTATCAGCTCTCTTGCCCTTGACCTTGAAAGTCTTAATACCTTCTTCCTCAACCAGAGCACTCATAATATTCGCTGCAACTCTTCCAATTTCATCTATATCTTTGCTTGTCTTTGTTGCAGGGCTTACAGATGCTACTCCGAAAACTCTTACACACTTATCTACGACTTCATCTTCGGGCACACTTGCAGGAACCCTTGCAATCATAAGGCCATCTATCCACTTTACTTCAGTATCTTCGAAGACTTTCAGTGCTTTACGAACCCTTTCAATGAGTACTCTTTCAAAATAAGGCTTGTTCATCCCCTTGAGAGCAACTTCTCCGCATCTTACTATATATATCTTCTTTTCCAATATTCTCTCCTCGCCAGTCTGTCCATTATCTGCCTGTTTTATCTAAAGCTTCCTAGCTTTCTAAATCTATCAACAGCTTTCTTAACTCTATCAATCACAATATCCATCTCATCTATGGTATTGAACTCAGAGAAGCTAAATCTTATCGCACTCTCTATTTCCTTATGTGATCTGCCCATCGCTTGCAAAACATGGCTGTCACCTGTTTTGTTTGATGAACAGGCCGACCCCGTCGAGACAAATATTTTGTCCTGCTCAAGAGTGTGAAGTATAACTTCGCCCCTTGTTCCATAGAAAGAAACGTTCAAAATTGAAGGACATCTTTTACCATTATCGTATAGTGAATATCCTAGATCTTCAGCGCCGTTTAAGCGAATATCTTTGATTTCTGATTTAATACCATTCCATAGATAATCATTTACCTTACCCATATCATGCGTCTTAACAATAAGATTTTCGCATGCAAGTTTACTTGCGAGGCCAAATCCTGCTATACCTATTGTATTTTCAGTTCCTGAACGGTAGCCATCTTCTTGTCCCCCACCTGTAATAAAAGGTTTAAGTTTCAGGTTTTTGTTCATATATAGAAAACCTGTTCCTTTTGGCCCATGCAGCTTATGTCCGCTTGCTGATATAAGGTCGAACGGTGCGACATCCATAGGAAGCTTTCCGAATGCCTGTACTGCATCTGTATGAAATATAATTGATGTGCTGTTTTCTTCGTTATATCGCTTTAAAATTTTAAATACGGGCACAACAGGTTCTATGGTTCCAACCTCATTATTAACTGTCATAATTGATAAAAGAATTGTATCATGACCTAAGGTTTTTTCGAGATTTTCTATATCAATACTTCCTGATGTGTCAACATCGAGATAGTCTACTAAAAACCCCTCCTCTTCCAGCCTTTTGCACGTCTCAATAATTGCCGGATGTTCAATTTTAGTTGTAATTATTCGTTTCCCTCTTCTTCGCATTTTATGCGCACTAGATATCAAAGCCATGTTATTGGATTCTGTACCACTCGATGTAAATATAGCTATACCATTTCCATATAATTCATCTTCGATTTCTTTTCTGGCATCATAAAGAAGATTCCCGGCTTCGAAGCCCATCGAATGCAGGGAAGAAGGGTTTCCGAAGTTTTCCTTTGCCATTTTATATTGCAAATCCGTTACTTCGTTATATTGTCTTGTAGTTGAACTGTTATCTAAATATATCATCGTTTACACTTCTAAAAAGCTCCCCGGTTAAGGGGAGCCTATTTGTTTACTTTGCAAGTTCCGTAGCTCGTGTTTCTCTTATAACATTCACCTTAATCTGTCCAGGATATTCAAGTTCTGCCTCGATTTTTTTGGCAATCTCTCTTGCCAACATAGGCACTTCATCGTCCTTGACTTGATTAGGCTTGACCGCAACACGGATTTCTCGACCTGCCTGAATAGCATATGATTTGTCAACACCCTTTGTTGTATTTGCAATATTCTCCAAATTCTCGAGTCTCTTGATATATGACTCAAGAGTTTCTCTTCTTGCTCCTGGTCTGGCTGCCGAAAGCGCATCTCCTGCTCCAACAAGAACAGCCTCTAAAGTTTTTGCTTCAACATCTCCGTGGTGTGATTCTACGCAGTTAATTACTTTCCATGACTCTTTATATTTTTTACAAATATTTGCACCAATCTCTGCGTGGGTTCCCTCAACCTCATGGTCAATAGATTTACCTATATCATGAAGTAATCCACCCCTCTTAACAAGCTTGGAGTCCAACCCCAGCTCTTCTGCCATCATTCCCGCAAGAGTAGCCACCTCAACAGAGTGCTGTAATACATTTTGCCCGTATGAAGTTCTATACTTAAGTCTTCCAAGAAGTTTAACAAGTTCAGGATGCAAATTACGTACACCACACTCAAAGCATGCGTGTTCTCCTTCTTCCTTGATAATTGTGTTCACTTCCTTTGTTGCTTTCTGAACCATCTCCTCAATCCTTGCAGGATGTATTCTTCCGTCAACTATCAGTTTCTCAAGCGCTATCTTTGCAATTTCTCTCCTTACAGGATCAAATCCTGACAGGATTACCGCTTCTGGTGTGTCATCAATTATTAAGTCCACTCCAGTCAGCGTCTCAATTGCTCTGATGTTACGACCTTCTCTTCCGATGATACTTCCCTTCATATCATCGTTAGGCAAGCTGACAACGGATACTGTCGTTTCCGTAACCTGATCCGACGCATATCTTTGAATTGCCGTTGTAATTATTTCTCTTGCCTTCTTATCTCCCTCTTCCTTCGCTTCGGTTTCGATTTTTACTATCATATCGGAAGCATCCTTGCGAATATCTGTCTCCATCTCACGAAGCAATATCTGTCTTGCTTCCTCTCTTGAGTAACCGGAAATTTTTTCAAGTTCTTCAACTTGTTTTGCAATATACAAATCTATTTCTTTATGCTTATCATTCATGGACTGTTCTCTTTTTGTCAGTCCATTTTCTCTTTTTTCGATATTATCGAGTTTTCTGTCAATACTTTCTTCTTTTTGCTGAATTCTCCTTTCAGACTTCTGAACTTCTCCTCTTCTGATTCTTAGTTCGTTCTCGTATTCCTCTCTGAGCTTATGGATTTCATCCTTAGCCTCAAGAACTTTCTCCTTCTTAAGATTGTCCACAGTATTCTGTGCATCAAGAATCATGTTCTGAGCTTTTTGCTCTGCACTACCAATAGTTTTTTCGCCTATATTTTTGCGCCAAATATAACCGCCTATAATACCGGTAACAAGGAATACGATGCTTATGAATGAAAACAATATTGCTGAATTCATACAGCACCCCCTTATATTTTTTATTTTTGTAATATATACATTGAACTAACGGTATTATAAAAATACCGAGTAAATTGCACAATAATACATATTTATTATAGCTGTAAAAGCCTTATTAGTCAATAAGTTCAATGCAGGGGCTATATCAAGATATAAAATATTTTAACTCATTCAATTTTATTGCAGATACTTTTCTACAGCCTCTGCATCAGAAAGAGTCTTTACGTATTCAATACCTCTCTTTTGTGTTGTCTCTCGACCCTTTCCCGGTACGAACAGCATAGTATTGTCGTCCATAAGGGATATGGCTTTCTTAATCGCTTCTTCTCTGTCGGTTATAATCTCACAATCGCCACCCGCTTTTCTGACAAATGTTGCAACCTCTTCACAAATTTTCTCAACGGATTCTTCTCCGGCATCTTCTTCAGTTATAATCGAATATGTGCACCTTTCTCCTGCAATTGTTCCAAGTTCTTCTCTTCTTGCAAAAGCTTTACCTCCCGGACATCCAAAAACAATTATTATTTTCTTATCCGGAAATTCATCGCCTATTGTTTCAAAGAACTTCTCATAGCTTAATTTGTTATGCGCATAATCAACTACGGCGATTCTATTACCATCCTCACTATAGAAAACTTCCATTCTACCCGGTGAAATTGCTTTAGCAAGCCCAGACTGTATAAACGATACGGGAACTCCGAGAACTGCCGACATAGAGATTGCAGACAAAGCATTCTCAATATTAATCGTTCCAAAAGTTCCAAGAGTAAACTCAGCCAAAGTATCCTTATATCCTTTCACTCCAGAAATATTAGCTTTAAACGAAACCTTTCCATGCGATGATTTAACATCATATCCGTAAACATTTGCACGCTTATCTTTCCTGCTGAATGTAATTACATCCGGGCAATTTTGTGCAGCAAGTTTGATTTCTTCTTGACCTTCGCAGTCAAGATTTATACACATATGCCTGCATTTCTCAAACAACTTCAACTTAGAGTTAAAATAATCCTCAAAGTCCGTATGCTCGATATTACTAATATGGTCCGTACCAATATTAAGGAAACAACCAACCTCGAAAGTAATTCCGTCTACTCTTCCATATTTGAGTGCTTGGCTCGACACTTCCATAGTCATATACTTAATATTGCTATTAATGGCATTGTCCATATGGAAATATAGTTCCATCGCTTCCGGAGTTGTAAGATGAGAATCTTCTTCAATAACTCCATCATAATTAACTATTCCCGAGCAAATAGCACTCCGATTGCCGCCTGTAGCAAGCATGTAATCGTCAAGAATATACCTCATAAAATATGCCGTAGTAGATTTACCTTTAGTTCCTGTTATTCCTACCATAGCAATCTCATCAGATAGGTTCTCGTAGAAGGTTTCGGATATTATTGACATGGCCTGTCTTATATCTTTAACAATTATCTCTGTACATTTATCCGTTGCCTTAGAGTACTCTTTTTCGCTTACATAGCAAACAGCTCCTTTTTGTATTGCATCATCAAGATATTGTTCTTTAAAGTGTACACCCTTGCATGCAAAAAGCGTTCCTTCTTTCACTTCCTTTGAATTATAAGTTATTGACGTAACTCTATTATCATTCTCACATGAAACAGATAATATAAGACCTGCTTCCTCGAGAGCTCTTATAAAATCATTAACGATTCTTTCTTTCGACATGTAACTCCTTTCATTCAATTAAATATTCATCTGTATTGGTACTATTAATTCAAAAACCCTTTTTCTCTCATGCTCACGTGTCTGCCATTTCCAATGATTACATGATCCAATAATTTTATTCCAAGAAGATCGGCTGCCTCACGAAGTCTTGTCGTGACGGCTTTATCCTCTTCGCTTGGAGACGGATCCCCACTTGGATGATTATGTGCGACAATTATAGCAGCAGCACCTTTCCTTATTGCCGGCCTAAACACTTCTCTAGGATGGACAGGTGCAGCATCAATGTTGCCTATCGATATTATAATTTTTGATTCTATCTCAAGTTTTACATTAAGAAGTATAGCCATAAAAAGCTCCCTCTTCTCATGCACCATATCTTCCTTGAGAATTTCTGCTACGTCAGAAGGTTCTGTCAATTTGCGAGAATGTGTTCTTGCCTCCCAAGATGTGAATCTCTTTGCCAGCTCCATGCTTGCTACAATCGAGCAGGCCTTTGCAACTCCGATGCCTTCTATCTTCGTAAGTTCATTTACTTCCGCCATACCAAGATTTCCGATATGTGTAGAGGCATATAATAAAACATCCTCCGCAAGTTGAATCACAGATCTTTCACTAGTCCCTGTCCTAATAATAAGAGCAAGCAACTCTGAGTTGCTTAGTCCCCCGACTCCACCATAAATCAACTTCTCTTGTGGTCTTTCATATTCGGGCATTTCTTTTATTTGCATATTCTCTCCTATCCGGAGCACACACATGCATACTATCATTTGAAAAGCCCTGCTCTGAGAACAGGGCTTGTCTTTTTTGTGTATTTATCTACTTCTTGTTTTCTTTTTTTATAGCCCTTAATTCTTTGAGCTTATCTTCATTATTCAAAGGCTTGGTTGTCTGATCTTTTGTATCTGCAGACTTTTCCGGCGCAGATTTTTTCTTTAAAGATTCTTTTTCTGCAGCACCACTCATAATCTCCTCGTTCTGAGCCTCCATTATTATTTTAGTTGGTTCTTCGTGCTTTGGCTCTTCGTGTTTTGATTCTATCTTTTTTCTCTTAATAATATTATCAGAGGTAAAATGTTCTTCTTTAGTCTTAAGATGGGCTTTATAATTTTTCTTAGATTTATTCGATCTGTTTTTCTTTTTTATTGGTCCTTCTTCTTCACCATTCTTTGCTTTTTTTTGAGCTTCCTTCCTCTGCTTCTTAAGATCTTTTGCTTTGACGCCACAGGAGGCCTCTTCGACCATCTCTTGTGTATAACTTCTTCTTTGAAGGATTGTTAAATTCTTAAGCACCATAATCATATTAAGTATATTAACAAATATGCATCCATAATCGATAAATTTAGATTTCATTACCGTAGCATTTATAGCTTGAGCAGCAAGGAATATCACTTGTATCACAAAGAATACTCTGACTCTTGCCGCTATCATTGTTGTAA
>JAAYIA010000024.1 GCA_012735145.1 Clostridiales bacterium
ATGCATGAATTTGCTCACGCATGGATGTCCGACAAGCTGGGCGATCCAACACCAAGGAGGCAAGGAAGGCTTTCAATCAGTCCTCTTGCACATATTGATTGGCTTGGACTTGGAATGCTTTTTGTTTTTAATTTTGGCTGGGGAAGACCGGTAATGATTGACCCCTCATATTACAAAAATAGAAGAAGAGACGAATTTCTCGTTGCGATATCCGGAGTAACGATGAATTTAATCATCGCAGTGATAGTTGCAATTCCGGCACGACTTTTATACAGCTATTACGAAGCAACAGGAGCATATACGATACAAATGATTTTTCTGATATTTTACTATACGGTAATCATAAACCTATCCCTTATGGTATTTAACCTTATTCCTGTTCCTCCTCTTGATGGTTGGAATATAGTATCTCAGATGTTTAATCTACAAAAATATAGCTGGTGGAACACAGTCTATAGATATGGTATATGGATACTCTTTGCATTGATATTCATGAATATCACCGGTATTATTTTGAGCCCGGCTATAAAATTTTTTGTTGGATTACTTGGTTTGTAGTTTGTTTTAGAAGTAATCTGCCATTCTACGCAGCTTAGACTGGGACATGTGGATTTCCATTGCTTTTTTCCCTGCAGCAACATTCCGTGTTTCAAAGGCATTAAAAAGAGCCCTATGCTCCGAAAGAATCGTTCTCAAATAATCCCCAGCATATGATTTTGCTGGTGCAGAGTGTTTAAGATAAGTTTGATATGTAATCAATGTTTTGTGAAGTATCTTATCCTTTGTACCAGCATATATTATTCCATGAAATTCGGCATTAAATTGTAAGACTTTCTCTGCATCATCCTTAAGAGTGTAGAATTCCATAAACTCCATCGTTTCTTTAAGAGAGTCAATATCATTATCGTCCATTCTTTGAATAGACCACTCAACAGCCTTAGTCTCAAATAAGCATCTGAGATCAAAAAGGTCAGATATTTCTCTTTTAGTAAGACCAACAGCAAAGGCTCCTCTGTTTGGAATATTTTCAATTAAACCGTCAGTTTCAAGCTGTCTGAAAGCCTCTCTGACAGGAGTTCTGCTCACATTGTACTTTTTGCACAAAACATGCTCTGTGAGCTTTGTTCCAGGCTTTATTGCACCCGAAAGGATGTCCTTTTGTATTTCGTTATGCAAACTTGTTGATAAGGGCTGGTTAGAATTATCAATCGTAAGAATAGCCATAATTGTCCTCTCTAGCATGTCAGAATTTGCCTACCTTAATATTTAGAGGTATTTAGGTCTCTCTGTATAACTATAGTTATTACAAAAAAATTTGTCAACAAAACACTCAAAAAAGCTTTAAATTTATAGTTGATTTGATTAATAGAAGATTACAGAAAGGTATAATATAAAAAAATATGAGTGAAAAAATTATAAAAAAAAATCAAATTAAAGAGGTAATGCATTTACTTTTACAAATGTATCCTGAAGCGTCATGCGAGCTTGATCATGGCAGTAAATTTGAGCTTCTTATCGCAGTTGTATTGTCTGCTCAAACAACGGATGTAAGTGTCAATAAAGTTACGCCAAAACTCTTTCATAAATATTCAGATCCCTCAAGCCTAGCTGCAGCTAATGTTTCGGATGTGGAAGGAATCATAAAAACAATAGGTTTGTATAGGACAAAAGCAAAAAATATAGTCAATCTTTCTAGAGATCTTTGCGACAAATTTGAAGGGAAAGTTCCCGATAACTATGATGACCTTATAACATTACCCGGTGTAGGAAGAAAAACTGCAAACGTGGTACTTGCTGAGGCTTTTAAAATTCCAAGAATTGCCGTTGATACACATGTTTTTCGTGTTGCAAACAAAATAGGATTAGTTGCCGAGAAAAATGTTGTTGACACTGAAGAGGCCCTTATGAAAAGACTGCCCAAAAGTGACTGGATTTTGTTTCACCATCTTCTGATTTTTCACGGTCGTAGGTGTTGTACTGCAAGAAATCCGAAATGCAATAAATGCCTTATCAGAGACATTTGTATAAACACCATGAAGTAGAATGATTGAGGTTTTATTCTAATGTTGAATTAATAGTGCTATTACCTTTCTCTAATGATATTGATAACTATCTTGAAAATTGATAAAATAATCAAAGAGTAAAGTATTTTTTATTATCTATTGGGAGGCGATAAAATGGCTAAAGTAGGAATTAATGGTTGGGGCAGGATATCGACATGTGCCATGAGAGCATCACTGCTTTTTGACGATATTGATATTGTTGGCATCAACTGGAGAAACGCAGACGTAGATTATGTTGCATATATGCTAAAGTATGATTCAGCATTCGGAAGATTTCCCGGAACAGTAGAAACTTATGATAAGGGTATTATCGTCAATGGTAAGAAGATACCTGTTTATTTTGAGGAAAATCCTGTAGATATTCCATGGGACGAATGCGGGGCTGAGTACATTATTGATGGAACGGGAGCTTTGACTTCAACAGAAAAAGCACAGCCTCATCTTGACGCAGGAGCAAAGAAAGTAATAATTTCTGCTCCGGCCAAGGATAAGATTACTCCTACGTTTGTCTATGGAGTGAATCATAAAGAATACACAAGCGACATGAATGTTATATCTGCAGCGTCCTGTACTACAAATTGCCTCGCACCTCTTTGCAAGGTTCTTAATGACAGATGGGGCATCGTTCAAGGTCTTATGACTACAATCCATGCATCTACTGGAAAACAAAAAACTAACGATGGAAGATCTAATAGCGATTGGAGAAGAGGTAGATCTGTATATAACAATATCATCCCTACAACAACAGGAGCAGCAAAAGCAGTAGGTCTTGTAATTCCAGATATACAGGGCAAATTTACAGGTCTTGCTTTCAGAGTACCAACTATAGATGTTTCTGTTGTGGATATCGACGTTATGCTTAAAGAATCGGCTACTATAGATGAAATCAACAAGGCAATGAAAGAAGCTGCTGAAGCAGGAGAGCTCAAAGATGTACTCGGATATGCTGACGATCCTGTAGTTTCAATCGATTTCTTAGGTAGTCACCATGCTTCAGTATATGATTCTCAGATGACAATCGAAGTCAACGACAAGTTCTTTAAACTTATTGCATACTACGACAATGAGTTCGGATATACATGTAATATGTTGAGATTGATTGGGCATATGGCAAAGGTAGATAATAAATAATAACTATGTAGTTATGTAAGTGCCGTACATCCTTGTGCGGCACATTTTTATGAGGAGAAATACAAGAAATGAAGAAAACAGTAAAAGATATCAACTGGACAGGCAAGACAGCTGTTGTGAGGTGCGATTTTAATGTTCCACTAAAAGACGGTGTTATTGTTGATGACACTAGAATTACAGCGGCACTCCCTACAATCAAGTATTTAATAGAGCAAGGAGCAAGGGTCGTAATTATGTCTCATCTTGGAAGACCTAAGGGAAAACCTGTTCCTGAGATGAGTCTCAAACCTGTCTCAGCAAAGCTGGGTAATTATCTTGGTATCGATATAAATTTTGCTCAATCAGATAATGTAATTGACGAAGCAGTTATACAGTCGGCAAAGGCGCTTAAACCAGGAGACGTTATGCTGATTGAAAATGTCAGATATCGTTCAGAAGAAGAGAAGAATGATCCGGAATTTGCAAAAAACCTCTCAAAGCTTGGCGATATCTTTGTTCAAGAAGCTTTTGGAACGGCTCACCGTGCACATGCTTCAACAACAGGAATAGCAGATTATATACCGGCAGTATCAGGTTTTCTTATCGACAAAGAACTTAGATTCCTTGGTAATGCCTTGGAATCTCCGAAAAGACCTTTTGCAGCTATAATGGGAGGAGCAAAAGTTTCGGACAAAATTCCTGTAATAACGAATCTTCTTGATAGGGTAAATATCCTTATCATTGGTGGAGGAATGCTCTTTACTTTCCTAAAAGCACAAGGATTTTCAATTGGAAAATCTTTACTAGATGAAGAAGGCGTCAATCTTGCTACAGATATATTAAAAAAGGCTGAAGAGAAGGGTGTTAGACTCCTTCTTCCGGTAGATGTAGTATGTGCAGATGAATTCTCCAATGATTCTGCCTTCGCTACATATGATATTGATTCAATACCTGATGATAAAATGGGTTTAGATATAGGAAATAAAACTGTAAAGCTGTTCACAGAAACCCTCAAAACGGCCAAAACAATAGTCTGGAACGGTCCTATGGGTGTTTTTGAAATGAGTAACTTTGCAAATGGAACAAAAGCTATTGCTAATTGTCTTGCTGACCTTGATGCTGTTACTATTATTGGTGGTGGAGACAGCGCTGCTGCAGTAAAGCAGTTCGGAGTAAGTGAAAAGATGACACATATAAGCACTGGTGGTGGAGCTAGCCTTGAGTTCCTTGAAGGTAAAGTTCTTCCGGGGATAGCAGTTATTGACACTCTTTAATTAATTATTACCGACAAGTAATAAAGAAACGGGGATAGATAATATGAAAAAATTTCTTATAGCAGGAAACTGGAAAATGAATAAAACAGCATTAGAATCTGTAAAATTTGCTAAAGAATTGAGAGCTATGGATCTTGACAACGAGAAAGATGTTGCTATACTTGCGCCTTTTACTAATCTTTTCGCCCTTGCAGATGCACTTGATGAAAGCGATATTGGTTTTGGTGCTCAAAATGTTCATTTTGAAAGCTCTGGTGCATATACAGGTGAAATCTCAGTTGATATGCTTAAAGAAATCGGTGTTAAGTACTGTATAGTAGGACATTCGGAAAGAAGAGAATACTTTAATGAAACAGATGAAACTGTCAATTTAAAGCTCAAAATCCTAATCTCAAATGAAATTATTCCGATTCTCTGCGTAGGAGAATCTCTCGAAACCAGAGAAAGCCACAAAGAGAGAGAATTTGTTATGAAACAACTTATTAGGGCATTCAAAGGTATAGATAATGTGGATGCAAACAAGATTATAATAGCATACGAACCTATTTGGGCAATTGGGACAGGTAAAACAGCCACACCTCAACAAGCGGAAGAAATGTGCTCATTTATCCGTGTAGTTATTGAGGACCTATACAGTGATAATTCAATTGCTTCAAATATGCTGATACTCTATGGCGGAAGCATGAAGCCTACCAATGCTGCAGAACTCCTTAACAAGCCGAATATCAACGGTGGATTGATAGGTGGAGCAAGTTTGAAGGTTGAAGATTTCGCTGATATTGCAAAGATTGCATCAAAAATTCTACAGTAATGTTGTAAGTTTATCTATCAATTCAGTGCATAGAATTGAATTTTTTATATACTATTTGGGAATTTAGATATAGAGAAAACCTTTTACTTTTTAGAAAAATTGACACAAATATACTTGAATGATATAGTTAGTTGTTAGTTTTTAGGCATTGAATACATTCAAGGCTATTTATAATGTATTATTTCAGGAGGAAAAAATGCGTACAGCTTTAATGGTTACTATTTTAATAGCAAGTATCGTTCTTATTGTAAGTATTTTGTTGCAGTCGAGCAACAGCGATGGACTCTCCGGTTCTATTGCAGGTGGAGCGGAACAACTCTTTGGCAAGAAGAAAAGTAGAGGATACGATGCTATTCTTGCAAGAATAACAACAGTATCTGCTGTAGTTTATATCGTAGTTGCTTTGGTTATCGTTGCAATATTTAACTAATAGAAATCATCTGATAACAGGGGTTTATTTTAATGATTAAAATTATCATTCTGATATGTTCAATTGTTTCTATATTATTTGCTCTTATGCTATCCGCATGGATACAGAGAAAAAGGACAATCGATAATGAGACTATAAAATTACTGTACAATATAATGCGAGACAGGTCTTCAGCATTTATCAAGTCTGAATATATAGCCTTGGCTGCATCCGCTGTTCCGGTTATATTATTGATTGCAGTGTATTCAAATTGGGTGGGATCAGTTTTTTTTGCTGCAGGAATAATTTTCTCCCTCCCAATCATTGTGCTTGGAATCGATGCTTCAAACAGGGGATCTCTTAAAGCTTCTTTGAAAGCAACAAAAAACGATATACCAGGTGCTCTTAGAGCATCCTTCAGAACCGGAAGTATAATGGGTTTTTTAGTTTCCGGGTTTGGTCTTTTGTTTTTTTCTTTGATTTTTATTTTCTTCAAATATGCTTTTATAAATAAATACGTATTATATTATGCATTTGGAGCTGTGTTTGTATCCTTATTTATCAGCGTCAGCGGCAGAACTTATTCCAAAGCTTCAAATTTATGCTCTGATGACGAATTCATCGATAATACAGGTGCAATTGCAGGTGCCGGGGCAGATTTCTATGCAGTTTTTGTATGCTCGATTGCAACTGCAATTTCTCTTGCAGATGTTGCAGTTAATACGGGAGGAGTAACCTCTACATTTACACAACTATCTTCGTCGATATTCCCAATGGTCGTTGCCGGTATGGGCATTCTCGCATCTATTATTGGATCACTATTCTACAAGGGCACAAACAAAAAGAACAATGCTCGAGACATTACAATTGTCAATCTACTTAGTGGATTTCTTGTAATAATTGCTGCCGCATATTTTAGCAATGATTTGATGCAGTCGTATAGATATGCATATGCAGTTGGATCCGGCATTATAGCCGGTGTCCTTGCAGGCATTGTTACAGAGCAATATGCATATGATAACAATAAATTTAAGAAAACATATGATAAATTATCCGACGAGGAGGGTCAAGTACATCTCATAAGAGATTTTACTTTTGGAAGTCATTCAACAATTGCTATGACAATTGTTTTATGCACAGCCCTTGTTGTAGCATACAATTTTGCAAATATTTACGGGGTTGCGCTTGCAGCTGTAGGTTTTGTATCCATATTCGGGACTTCTGCTTCTCCTGAAATATATTCATCGGTTTTAGCTAACCTATCAAATATCACAGAAGATTTGAAGTATGAAGAGGATGTATCGATCAAAATAATACTTGGACAAGCTGAAAATAAAGTGTCAGCTGTAAGTAGAGGATATTCTCAAATATCGATGAGCCTTACAGGGATCTCAGCTCTTCTTCTGTTTACATATTTAACAGATAAGTTGACGATTGATTTTGTTACTCAACTCGTTATGGCTGGTATTTTTACTGGAGCTATGATTGCTTTTTTCTATACTTCGGTACTTACAAACTCTATTTTAAGAATTGCCAATTACGATACAGCTAAATCGGGCAATGCAGCTTGTTATGATCGAATTTCCGTCTCAATAAAAGGATTAATCATTACAGTGCTCTTCTCAACTGTAGGACCCATTGCAATAGGGGTCCTCCTAGGCCTTAATTTCCTGATAGGAGTTCTTTTTGGCCTTCTAGTTGTAGGTATGTTATTGAATTCTTTAATAGCAAATTCAGGACGCAATCTTCGTAATGCTTCAGGGATATCACTTAACACAATAATTAATGTAATGCTTATTGTTTCAGTAACATTTGCAGCTTTATTAATTAAATTTGAAGGCCTGTTTACCCAGATAATTTAAAAAGCTTTATATAATCAATCACCTGAATAAATTGAATTTATACGGCTCAGGTATGAGCCGGTTTTTTATAGGAGGATAGGATGAAAAACTATAAATATAAAATATTTGTCGTAAATCCCGGATCTACTTCTACAAAGGTAGCGCTTTTTGAAGATGACAATAAAGTCTTAGAAACTTCTGTCACTCATGATGCAAAAATTTTAAACTCATTCCCATCTATTAATGCTCAACTTGAATATAGACTTGATGTTATTAAGGCCTTTATTGAAACCAACAATATAGATTTATCCGATCTTGATGCAATCGTTGGAAGGGGAGGGAGTTGTTATCCCGTTCAAAGCGGAACATATGAAGTGAACGAAAAACTTATTGACGATATTCGTAATGCTGTTGGGGGAATTATCCATCCGTCTAACCTTGGTGTTCAGCTTGGAAAAAGAATACAAGATCACTTTGGCGGAAGATTGTTCATGTTAGACCCTATATGTGTTGATGAATATTCCGATGTTGCACGGATTACCGGAGTTAAGGGTATTCAGAGGAAAGCAATATCCCATGCTCTTAATCTTCGTGGCACAGCTATGAAGCACTGCAAAATTAACATGATGAATTATAAGGAATCTAACTTGGTTGTTGCACACATAGATGGTGGTATAACTGTTGCTGCACACGAAAATGGCAAAATGGTTGATTGTAATGATGGGGGTGGTGGCGAAGGCCCTTTCACTGCCACTCGAACAGGTTCTCTGCCACTTCTTGGTGTTCTTGAATATCTTGAAACCCATACTTCTGATGAAATGAGAATGTTTTGTGTAGGTCAAGGTGGGTTTGTTTCTCATTTTGGTACTGCCGATGCAGATGAAATTTACCGAAAAGCTAATGAGGGTTATCCTGAAGAAGCTCTTATATGGGAAGCACTTGGATACAATATTGTCAAATATATAGGTTCTATGGCCACCGTCTTGAAAGGTAAAGTTGATGGAATAATATTGACCGGAAGATACACGAGATTTGAAAGTCTTATGCAATATATTAAAGATCATGTAGGCTGGATTGCTCCCGTTTCGATATATGATAACGAAGTAGAACAGGAAGCTATGGCTGCGGGGGCACTGAGGGTTCTATCAGGCAGAGAACAACCAAAGGAATACAAGGGACTTTCTGTTTAATATAATTCTTGTTATTTGATATTATTTAGTGATATCATTAATAATCTAAATTTTAAAATGTCAGGAGGGACATAAGATGTTGGAAAAGCTTGAACGAATTTGTCAAGTTGGCATAGAAAGCATTGAAAGCGCCGGCAATCTGGACGATCTTGAAGCCGTAAGAAAAGAACTTACAGGCAAGAAAAGCTCTCTTCAAGAAGTTCTAAAAAGCCTTGGTGGGCTAGAAACTGATATTAGAAAATCAGTCGGTATGAAGTCGAATGAAATTAAAAAAAATTTTGCTGAAAAAATTAAAGAAAGAGAAGCTGAAATTGTAAGTAGTGCATCTTTTGTGGAAGGGGAGTTTGACCTTACTCTTCCAGGTATTGAAGTTAATCCCGGGAGCCTACATCCGATAACTCAAATGTGCTACGACCTTAACGATGCCTTTAGATCCCTCGGTTTTGAACTATATAGCGAAGACGACATAAGCAGCGAAAAATATGCTTTTGATAATATGAATTTTGCTGCAGATCATCCTGCAAGACAATCAATGGACACTTATTGGATTGACGGTACCGAAAATAAAAGTGGTGCAGAAAGGTTATGCTTAAGACCCCATTTAACAGGAGGTTCGGTAAGATATCTATTAGAGAAAGGTGCACCTGCAAGATTTGTCTATCCGGGTAGGGTATACAGAAATGAAAATACAGATGCAAGACATGAAAGAGCCTTCTTTCAATATGAAGCACTTATAGTTGACAAGGATATATCTTTCAGTTCCGGTCGTGTAATGATAGATGCCATACTTGAGAAAGTGTTTGGTCGCAAAGTAAGAACAAGAATGAGAGAGGGATTTTTCCCTTTTACTGAACCGGGATATGAAATTGATATGCAATGTCTCGTGTGCAATGGTAAAGGCTGTAAAGTTTGCAATCAAAGTGGATGGATAGAAGTTATGCCGGGTGGAGTTATTCATCCGAATGTACTTAAAGCTGCAAATCTCGATCCTGAAATATGGACAGGTTTTTATACAAATATCGGTTTGGATAGACTTGTAATGATGAGATATGGTGTTGATGATGTCAGGCTCTTCCACAGTGGGGACCTCAGATTTCTCAAACAGTTCAAATAAGGGAGCATATTTATGAATATATCGTTTAATTTATTAAAAAATTATATTGATTTGCCGGAAAATATTACACCCGAGCAAATTGCGTATGACCTCACAATGAGAACTGTTGAGGTTGAAGATATTATAAAGACCGCAGAAAAATTTCATAATATTGTTGTTGGTGAAATCAAAGAGCTTTATAAACATCCGAATGCAGACTCTCTGACAATATGTATGGTGGATTGCGGTCTTGATGAGGACAAACAAATAGTATGTGGAGGCACCAATCTTCATGTAGGACATAAAGTCTGTGTTTCAATGCCGGGTGCTAATGTAGTATGGCATGGCGAGGGAGATCCTGTTCCTATTAAGGAATCAAAATTAAGAGGAGAAAAATCTTTCGGCATGATTTGTGCTGCTGCAGAAGTATATCTTAACGATTTTTTCAAAAATCCTGACGAGAGGATTATTCTTGACTTCACAGAAGAAGATGTGGATTGTAAAGTAGGACAGAATGTATCCGAACTGGTTGGCATGGACGATACGATTCTTAAGATTGACAACAAATCTCTTAGCAATAGGCCGGATTTGTGGGGGCATTACGGAGTAGCCAGAGAACTTGCTGCAATATACAAATTGCCATTTAAAGAAGCACCGAATGACATTCCGCAAGGTTTGCCTGAATATCCTGTAGATATTCAATCTCCCGAACAATGCTACAGATACGCTGCAACAAAGATAGAAAATGTTTATATCAAAGAATCTCCTGCATGGATGAAAACTCTTATAACAAATGCAGGGATGAGGCCAATCAATGCCATCGTAGATATTACTAATTATGTCATGTTGTCGGTGGGACAGCCTCTCCATGCATTCGATAGTTCTCACGTTGAAGGAGACAAAATAGTTGTAAGAAGTGCAAATGAAGGGGAGAAGCTTCTTCTTCTTGATGATCTCGATTTGGATCTTTCCTTAGGAGATCTCGTAATTTGCGATACGGTGGAGCCAATGGCTCTTGCCGGAATAAAGGGAGGAAAGAAGGATTCAATCCTCAGTGATACTACCGATGTCATCTTAGAAGCGGCTTCCTTTGCAGCTACAGGAATAAGAAGAACAACAAAGAGGTTCGATGAGAAAACAGATGCTTCAATTAGATATGAGAAAGGTATTGATACACAGAGAGTCGATTTAGGGATTTCCCTTGCTTTAACTTTGTTCAAAGATATATATCCTGAATGCAAAATCACAGCATTCGGTGAAGCATATCCTTACAAAACCGACAATATCCAGATTGATATAGAACAAGAATTCCTTGATGTAAGGCTTGGAACTTCAATTGCTACAAAAGAAATTGAAGATATACTTACAAGACTTGGATATTTTGTTAATCATCTAAATGGTACTTATCATTGTACTGTCCCTACATGGAGATCTACAGGTGATGTTTCAATCAAGGATGATATACTGGGAGATATAGCCCGACTTATTGGATATGAATACTTTGATGCAAAACCACTCCCGGTTAATTTTGAACATTCAATAATTCAACCGGATTACAGTCTCGCGAGAAAAATTAAAGAATACTTATCCTTTAGGTGTGGCTTCTTTGAAGCTTTTACATACCCTTGGGTTGAAGAGAAGTTTATCAAGGCAGCTAGAATCAATCTTGATAAGGCAGTTAAGCTTTCAACACCACCATCACCTGAGACAGCTTTCTTACGCTCTTCTCTTATTCCGGGAATGCTCGATTTAATCGATAAAAATTCCCGTAACTTTGATGAATTCAGTGTATTTGAATCTGCACAGGTTTTTGAAAAAGGTGAGTATCATCCTTCAAGTAACGACGAGACACTTCCTATACACAAAAATTATGTTACAGGCGTAGTTGTTGGAGATGACATAAAAAATCTTTTTCTCAGGGTCAAGGGTATAATTGAAGGCTTATCCGGGTATTGTCAGTGTGAGTCTATTGAGTTCTGCTCAAAGAATCAACCCTCGTGGTCTGATAGCAAGGTTTGGCTCAATATTTGTTCCGGAGAAGACATTATTGGAGATATAGGCTTAATTTCCCTTGCTTCGCTTACCGATTCAGGTATTAAGAATACTAGGGCTGCTGCTTTTGAATTTGACGCAGATAAACTTACACCTTATCCTTCAAGAACAAATAATTTTGAGCATCTACCTCATTATCCTTTGGTTGAACAAGATTTATCCCTTGTCGTTGACGAAACAGTAACATGGAATGAGATAAAAGAATCTATCAAGTATATGGTTAAAGATCTTAAGTTTGTTGAGGAATATAGAGGAGAACAAATTCCGGAAGGAAAGAAATCAGTAATGCTGAGTCTCAAGATAGGGAACGATAACTCAACTATGACAACAAAGCAGATTGAAAAGAAGATGAACGGAATAATTAAGCTATTGAAAACTAAGTGTCATGCAGAACTAAGATAAAAATTACGGAGAAAATAGGGAGAGATATATGCCACAAAACAACAATAAATACATTGTTTCCGAGAATCCGCAACTTATAATTCAAAAATGTCGTAATCATTCCAAGGGAACTTTAAAACGTTTTCTGATAGGTTTTTGTGCCCTTTTTATTTTCATGAACTGGATACCCGAATTTATCGCATTTTTTTACACAACATCTTATGTTGAGGTGCTTTCTCGATTTATTCATATTGATCCTCAGCTTATGGTTAAATTACCTCCGACCCCAATAGCCTTATATATATACGCATTTCTCTTTAATGGTGTAATAAAGCTTGGCGAGGCTCTATATACACTCACATATATACGAAACAAACGTGTTGAATATATTGCGATGGTAGAGGGGATGAAGTTCTATCTAAAAGCTTTTTTGCTTTACATTGTACAGATAATAATAATCAGTATATGGACAATGCTGTTTATTATTCCGGGAATAATAGCAGCCATCAATTTCTCGCAAGCATTTTACATTCTTGCCGACGATCCAAAGAAGGGAATTTTTATGGTATTGTTCGAGAGTAAGGTTATGATGCTCGGAAACAGAATGAATTTCTTCCTTTTTCTCGTAAATTATGCACCATATATTTTCTTAGGTTACACTCCATCGATTATACTTTCGTGGATACCGGGAATAAGTTCTTCTAACATTTTTGGACTTACTGTTTTGCTCATTTTCTCTCTGCCTTTATATGCTGCAAGAGGTTATCTTTCAATCGGACGCGCGGTATACTATGAGCTATTGAAGGAAAAAGGCTTTAACAATTTCAATTACGTTGGGCAAGAAGCTTTTAGGGAAGACAAAATAATATAAACATTTAATAAATTAAAATATTTATTACACAGGAGGTATGTACATGTTCGGCAAGAAGGTAGCAGTAGTTTATTTCTCGAGACTGGGTACAACAAAGGAAATTGCACAAGCATTTCCTCTGGAAGAAGGTGATAAGATTTATGAAATTAAGCCTGTGCAAGAGTATCCAAGCTCGTTATTTAAAGCGATGGCCGCTTCTAAAGTCGAAAACAAAACCGGTGAATTTCCCGAAATAATTAAAGATGATATCGACTTATCAAAATATGATAATATTTTGATTGGTTTTCCTATATGGTATGCAACAGCTCCAAGAATCATTTTCTCGTTTTTAAGAGAAAATGATATGTCAGAAAAGACACTCTTTCCATTCTGTACAAGCCATCTTGCAGGCGTTGAGCAAGCTACTGCGGATATCAGAGAATTCTATAAAAAACAGAATGTTAATGTTAAGGATGGTAAGAGATTTAAGAAATATTCAGAACAAACAATTAAAGAACTTCTTGATTTTTAATTAACCTTTGCATATCTTCCGGCATTTCAGCTTCTGCCTCTATTCTTTCTTGTGTGAAAGGATGTATAAATTCAATTCGGTAAGCATGGAGCGCTTGTCTTGTAATCTGCTCCGTGCTTCCGTCATACAATTCATCTCCTACGATAGGGTGACCTATATATGACATATGAACTCTAATTTGATGTGTTCTCCCTGTATGTAGAATTACTTCTACAAGACTTATATCATTAAATCTCGATAATACTTTCACTTCAGAAATAGCTTCTTTGCCACCTTCATCCATTACATCTCTTCTTATCGATTCTTGAGAAGGACGGCCGATTGCTTTATCTATTATAAAATGATCTTTTTCTACGATTCCATGAACGATAGCAAGATATTTTTTGATTACCACACCATCTCTCATTTGATCGGATATATTGTTTTGAATATTTGCATTCTTTGCAACAATAATTATACCTGTGGTATCCATATCTATCCTGTTGGCAAATCTAATCTTAAAACTCTGTCCGGTATCCTCCATATATTTCATAAGACCGTTTGCAACAGTGTGAGTCTGATGTCCTTTGGTAGGGTGAACAATAAGGCCAGTCTGTTTATTGATTAGCATTAAATCGTCATCTTCATAGAGAACATCCAAATGTATATCCTCGGGAATAAACTCACTTTTTTCTTCAGGCAATCTAACACTGATAATATCTCCTTGGTTAGGATGTATATATCCCGGAGTAATTTCCCCATTTAAATCAACCAACGACTGATATTTCATTTTTGTTCTAAATTTTGCAGAAAACTTAAAATTTTTTCTAAGAATTTGGTGAACCGTCAGACCGACTTCATCATCTAAAACTATGTGATTATATTTGCCCATTTTAACCTTTCAGTAATTCGTATTTATCTATAACAGTTTAGAGCTTAACTTCTGCCAATAATCGTAATTCTCAAACCGTATAAGGTTTAACGCTGTCTTGGATTGAGATATCTCAACGTAATTGACACTGCTGAACTCATGAGTTTTTCCGTCAAAAGAAAGTGAGATCATACCGTTTGAGCTTCTTCCCGTGCCAGTTATTCTTATTGTATCTTTGGCAGGAAGAAGAATACTCGAATGAAAGCATCTGTAAGCGTTTGTACTCATCGGTGCAACTGGTGTCAGCTGCAAGACGTCAAGATCAGGGGATACCAGCGATCCTCCGAGTGAATAGTTGTATGCCGTCGAGCCTACAGGAGTTGCAACCAGAATCCCGTCTCCGGCGAAGTCTTGAATCTTAGTGTTGTCAATGGAAACCTCGAATTGAGAAACATGAGAGTAGTTTCCGCGCACAAGCACTTCGTTTATACCGATTCTTTTATATATATTTTTGTCGGTATATATATGTGCCTCAACAGGTTTAATCTTCTGTGTTATATATCTTCCTTCATCGATTACATCTACAGCAACATCTATAGCGTCAGGAGAAGCTTCATGAAAGAAACCCAGATTGCCCGTATTGATACCAATAATAGGTGTGGTTGGAAATTTACATTTGTGAATTAGACTTAGAAAAGTTCCATCTCCTCCTATACAAGCAATCATATCAACCTTGTCTGTATAATTTTCTACAACTTCATGACCTCTTAATTTTAGAATCTCAAGAAGCTTGATTTCAGCCTGAATAGAGTCTTTCTTATTATTTCTGAATATATATATTTTCTTAGACATATTTTAACCTTTCAAAAGCTTGTCCAGTTCATCTGTAAGCATCGTAAATGTTGAAAGTGCTGAAAGAATTGGTGTTTCGGTACTCATATCGACACCGGCAATTTTAAGTAACTCTATAGGGTAGTCGGAATTTCCCGATGAAAGAAATTTAATATAATCATCCTTTGCGGAATCACCTTCTTCTATAATTCGATTAACAATGGCGTTTGCAGCCGAATAACCGGTTGCATATTGGTACACGTAGAAAGACCTATAAAAATGAGGAATCCTTGACCATTCATATTGTATCATCTCATCATCAGACATATGAGGGCCAAAGTATTCTTGGTTTAACATTCGGTAAGTCTCGTTGAGATATTCTGCCGTCAAGGATTTCCCGCTTTGAACATAGCCATGTACAATTTTTTCAAATTCTGCGAACATCGTTTGACGGAATAACGTGCCTTTGAAACCTTCCATATAGAAATTGATAAGAAAGGCCTTCTCTTTATCGGATCCAGCATGTTTGAGCAAGTACCTTATCAAAAGTATTTCATTAACTGTGCTGGCTGTTTCTGCTGTAAATATAGAATGATCGCCGTATATGTATGGTTGCTTCTTTCTTGTATATAAAGAGTGCATTGAATGGCCACTTTCGTGAACAAGGGTAAATACATCTTTGAGTCTCCCATTATAGTTCATAAGAATATATGGAAAGCTATCATATGATCCGAAACTGTATGCTCCTGATGTCTTTCCTTTGTTTTCGTAAATATCGACCCATTTCTCATTTATAAGACCATTTTTCAATGTAAGACAATATTCCTCGCCAAGGGGAGAAAGTGCCTCAGTAACGAGATTTACAGCCTCTGTGAAGGTGTAGTCCGTATCATCCGAAGGTACAAGAGGTGTATATATGTCATACATCTTGAGTTGGTCAAGATTGAGGGTTCTCTTTCTTATACCAACATATTTATGCATAATAGGAAGATATTTATGAACAGCCTCAATTAGATTGTTGTAAACAGAGATAGGAATTCCTTCCGGTTTAAGAGATGCTTCAAGTGAAGAAGAATATTTTCTTAAAGATGAAGTAGCTATTTCCTTCTTAACATTGTAATTATATATTGTACTTATTGTATTATTAAGTTTCTTATATTCTGAATAATATTTATAATAGGCATCTTTTCTTAGTTGCCTGGAATCTGACTCCATAAGATGCGAAAATGTGGAGTGAGTGAGAGGAGTCGTTTCTCCACTTGAACGTATAACTTCACCAAACACCATATCTACATCATTGAGAACGCTGAATATATCATCAGAAGCATTAAGAGCCTCTTTAAAAGAAGAAATAACAAACTCTTGATCTGCTGTTAGAATATGATCCTTCTCTGAAAAAATTTTTTCAAGCATAAAACGGTACATTTCTAAATCTTTTTCTTGAGATATATAAGAAATTGCAGTTTCATAATCTGAAGAAAGGATTTCCGGAGTCAAAAAAGCCATCTTAGCGCTTGATTCCGTCAAAATCGAAACTGCTTTTCCGAAAAGTGATGTAGACTTGCTATTACTATTGTCTTCATCACGTTTCATGTGTGCATATACATATGCTTTGTCTATGTAACGAGATGCAGATACATATGTTTCGAGGGCCTTACACAAAGTATAAGATGAATCCATAACGTGTGTCTGCATAGTCGCAAGCTCGGCAGCTTTTTTTAATCCTTTGTCGAGATCTTCATGTACTTCTGTTTCATTATTGTACATTGCATCAATATTCCATTTGAATTCATGAGATATTTTATCTCTGGTTATATGTTTGGCAGTGTTCATTTTACTAACTCCATATGTTATAATAATTAACTACAGATTATAACATAGAGGATAAAGTATTTGAAATATGGACAAAGCAGAACTATATAGAAAATTAGATATTGAAAATCCCCAAGAATTCAAATTTTATGAGAATCTCTCCAATCTCATTGAAGATGGCGACTACATAGAAGAGAATCTGATAAGGGATCTTTTTATTGATGTTGATAAAAAATCTCTTTATGAATTTATAGAGTTATATTTTGAGGATATAATGAAACATCTTCCCGATGAAGAAACCGATCTCTATATTACTTTTGAGTCTATCGGAAGAGCTTTGATGGGAATGATAGCAGAAGACATGACTTATGATGAGGTGGAATCCCTTGCGTTCGAATTCTCTAGATTTCGTAAGTGGTTCTCAATTGATTCTCTAGTAAAAAATCTTATTAACAATTCTTCTCTAAGTGTAAGAGATGCTGTCTTTAATATAATTGCGGCAAAATTTCTCGGTGATACAATTGATTATGATTTTTCCGATGCTTGTAATTACCCACTTGAAGGATATGAGGTACGTCTATCGGATCTAATCGAATAGAAAGAAAAAATGTTTACACGACAGGATGTTGAAAAAAGAGAATACCAGATTCTCTCACCGTTAGCCTTTAAAGCCTCTGAATCTAAGGGGCGAGAATATCCCGAAGAAAAATGCGAATATCGTACAGATTTTCAGAGAGATCGAGACAGAATAATACACTCAAAAGCTTTTCGCCGACTTCTCCATAAGACCCAAGTGTTCATTGCTCCGGATGATGATCATTACAGAACAAGGCTTACGCATACTCTTGAAGTTGCTCAGATTTCAAAAAGTGTCGCAAGAATATTAGAATATAATGAAGATCTAACTGAAGCAATTGCCCTTGGTCACGACTTGGGCCATACTCCTTTTGGTCATATAGGTGAGGCAATCTTAAATAAAATTCACCCGGGAGGCTTTGTTCATAATCTTCAAAGCTTGCGTACAGTTGACCTGATAGAAGAGACATCCAGACGAACGGGATTGAATCTGACATATGAAGTGAGAGATGGAATTCTTAATCATAGAGGGAATGTTGTTCCTATAACACTGGAAGGTCAAATAGTAAAAATATGTGACCGCATCGCTTACGTTAATCATGATATAGATGATGCTCTAAGGAGTGGTATTATCACTCTTTTTGATCTTCCAGCACCAAGCATAGAAATACTTGGGCAAACTCATAGTGATAGAATAAATAATCTTATAATAGACCTTTGTCGCAACAGTGAAGGAAAGGATACTGTGGAGCTTTCTCCGGTTTACAGTAAAGCGCTGTTACAACTCAGAAGTTATATGTTTTCGAAGATTTACAACTCTTCTAGCATTCTCTCTTTAGTTGATAGAGAACAGCTAGAAATCATTATCACTTCACTCTATGACTACTACATTAATCACCCAGAAGATATGCCTAACATATATCATACAATAGCTCAAAAAGATGGCGTGCAAGAAGCCGTAAAAGATCTTATATCAGGAATGACGGACAGATATGCTATTAATACGTATGACAGACTCTTCGGTAAGAGGAGTAGAAAGTAGAATTGTAAGATGTCATGGAATAACAGCTTTATCGACGAGCTGAAGATGCAATTGAATATTGTTGATGTTATCGGCCGTGAAGTCGATCTCCGTAAATCAGGTGCTAATTACAAAGGACTTTGTCCCTTTCATAACGAAAAAACCCCTTCATTTGTAGTAAACGAAGAGAAACAAATATTTAATTGCTTTGGATGTGGAGAAAAGGGTGACGTCATAAAATTTGTTCAAAGTTTCTATAAATTATCATTTATTGAGGCTGTTGATAAACTTTGTGATGAATACGGTATCAAAAAACCAGAGTCTATGTCTTCTAAAACAAGTATTGATTACAACTCTTATTATGAAATAAATGCAAAAACAGGTAGATTTTTTTACAAAAATCTCATCTCGGAGAATAATGTCGGTATGCAATATTTTAAGAAAAGGGGACTCTCAAACGACACAATAGTAAAGTTTGGGTTAGGGTATGCGCCGAATTCATTTACCTCATTAACCGATTATTTGAAAACTGAAAACATTTCAGAAAGTGATATTCTCAAGTTAGGGCTAGCAAATAAAGGGGAAAAAGGCTTGTACGATAAATTTAGAAATCGCGTTATCTTTCCAATAATTAATACACGAGATAAGGTTGTAGGTTTTGGAGCAAGGGCGATTGGTGATGCCATGCCTAAATATCTAAATTCATCTGAAAGCGAGATATTCATTAAGAAAAATAACCTTTTTGGCCTCAATCTCACAAAAAAAGAAATCTCCGAAGAAAACAGGGCGATAATTGTAGAGGGATACATGGATGTAATATCTCTTTACCAAAATGGCGTAAAGAATGTCGCAGCATCACTTGGAACAGCTCTTACTGATAATCAGGCAAAACTAATTACGAGATATACGAAGAATGTTGTTCTTTCTTATGATTCAGATGCTGCAGGTGTTAGCGCTGCACTTAGAGGCATTGATGTTTTGACAAAAGCAGGTGCTAAAGTTAGAATTCTTACCATTATAGATGATAAAGATCCTGATGATTTTATTAAAAAGCATGGTAGGGAAGAATTTAATCGACTCGTCGATAACGCTGTACCTGCTACCGACTTTAAGCTGAAAGTTGCCAAACGAGGATTTGATTTTAGTAACAACCTCGATGTATTATCTTATATTGAAAAGATAATTCCCATTCTTAGAGACCTTGGACCTGTTGAACAAGATATATACATTAAGAAAATTGCATATGAATACAATGTTTCCGAACATGCAATCGGGATGAGCGTTCGTAGCGACTTTGAACATAGAAATGATTATACTAAGAAGTATATTAGAACAACAGAAAAAAAGTCTTCTTTGCATGTGGATTTAAAGATAGAACTTTCTTTCTTGGTTCTTGCATTGAACAATACCAGCTATATCAGCCGTATTGAAAAAGATGGTATTGAATTTTATACCGATCTTGCTAAAAAGCTTTTTGCGAACCAATTGTCTTTAATAAATGACAATGAAAGAGTTATCCATAGGATTGACTCGAACGACATAATCAAAACGCTTGATCCTGATGATGAAAATCTCTTTATGAAATATCTTGATACAATTCACATAGGATCTGATGACGAAGAATTTTATCAAAGAACGCTTGCAGCCTATAAGATCAACAGATACAAGGATGAAAAGGCCGAACTCCTTAATAACTTGGCGATTGCTGAGATAATGAATCAGTCGGAAGAAATGAAAAAACTTGCATCTAGGTTGATTGAATTAGATAAACTTATTAATAAATTTATGGAGGAAAGCCATGCCTGAAAAAACTAAACAACGCGGTGAAGAAGTCTATAACACTTCCATCTTAGACGATTTGGATATTGATATAGACGCAGGAGAGGATTCTAAAATCGATGATTCAACACTTTCCAAGGCTGAATCAATCGCAAACATCCTCGTTGCACGAGCAAAGACTACAGGTGGAGAGCTTACCTATGGAGAAATAGGCGTATATCTTGCCGAAATGAGCCTTGACAAAGATATGATTGACGATATCTACGATATTGTTGAAGCAAAAGGTGTAGCTATCCTCGAAACAAGAGAACCAACCAGCAACGAACTGAAAGATGATATTGTCTCCGATAAAGATGACACTTTACTCGAAATCGATGAAAAAGATGACACTTTGGACGAGGAGGAAGATGCAAAAAAAAGTGGTGTAGTAATAAAACCTACAGGAGAAATAGAAGTCAGTGCTGCCTCAAAAAACATCCCTACAGACGATCCCGTAAGAATGTACTTCAAGGAGATTGGTAAAGTTCCTTTGCTCACATCAGAAGAGGAAAGAGAGCTCGCTATAAGGATAGAAGCAGGTGATGAGGAAGCTAAAAAGAAACTATGTGAAAGTAACCTCAGGCTTGTTGTAAGTATTGCAAGAAGATATCTTAATCGCGGTCTTTCCTTCCTGGATCTTATACAGGAAGGAAATCTCGGCCTTATCAAAGCTGTTGAAAAGTTTGATTACACAAAAGGATATAAATTTAGTACGTATGCGACTTGGTGGATAAGACAGGCAATAACAAGATCAATAGCTGATCAAGCACGGACAATAAGAATTCCGGTCCATATGGTAGAAACAATCAATAAATTAATTCGTATATCCAGACAGCTTCTTCAGGAATACGGTCGCGAGCCTACGTCAGAAGAAATCGCAAAAGAAATGGGAATTACAGTCGAAAAGGTCAGGGAAATTAAGAAGATAAGCCAAGATCCAGTATCCCTAGAAACCCCGATTGGAGAAGAAGAAGATAGTCATTTAGGTGATTTTATTCCTGATGAGGATATCCCATCACCGGTAGATGCCGCCGCATATTCAATGCTACAAAAACAGCTAAGAGAAGTTCTTGAAACTCTTTCTGAAAGAGAGAAAAAAGTTCTCATCCTTAGATTCGGACTCGATGATGGCCGTCCAAGAACACTGGAAGAAGTAGGTAAGGAGTTTAGCGTAACAAGGGAGAGAATAAGACAGATTGAAGCTAAGGCTCTTCGCAAGCTAAGACATCCAAGTCGCAGCAAAAAACTAAAGGATTATCTTGAATAAAAATGAGACTCAGTAATAGAATACATACGATTGTCGATGCGGTATCCTCGGGGGAAACCGTTGCAGATATAGGGACGGATCACGGATACGTCCCTATGCTTTTAATAAAAAAAGGAATATCTCCATATGCGATAATGTCAGATATCAGCGAAGATTCTCTTTCTAAGGCTGTGGCTACTTTCAACCTTTGTACAATAGATTCCAATCCAGAGCAATTTAGAATCGGTAACGGACTTGAAAAAATAAAGCCCAATGAAGTTGATGATATAATTATTGCAGGTCTTGGTGGAATGACTATTATTTCTATCCTAAGCGATGACATAGATAAGAGTAGAAGCTTTAGAAAATTGATATTACACCCAAGAACACACTCTGGAGAATTAAGGTATTTTCTCTATACTAGTGGATGGGATATAGTGAAGGAAGCATTAGCGCAAGAAGGTAAATTTATATGCGAAATCATAACAGCTATTCCCTCTGAAGAGAACTATAGATCTCCTTTGTACGAGAAGGGAGATATCAGATGGAATTATCCATTGGCAATGGTAAATACAGATCCGATTCTTTTTATCAAGAAGCTCAAATATAAACTTTATGCCATAGATGAAGGACTTTCTAATTTATCCAAGAGTAAATATGACCAAACTGACACAATTGATCGCCTTAAAAAAGATAGAATATACATAATAGATTTATTGAGTACGATAAACTCGGATATTACTGGATAACATCTTATATATTGGGTAGACCAGACGATCGCGTGCAATGCATGAGGAAAGTCCGGGCTCCGTAGGGCAAGGATGACGGATAACGTCCGCCGTAGGTAACTATAGGGAAAGTGCAACAGAAACATTCCGCCGAAACGGGTTATGCCGTGGTAAGGTTGAAATGGTGAGGTAAGAGCTCACCGGTGTCATGGAGACATGACAGCCGTGCAAACCCCATCCGGAGCAAGACTAAATGGGCAACTGGAGGTACGGCCCGTACCCGCCCGCAGGTAAGTCGCATGATGCTGCAAGTAATTGCAGTACAAGATGGATGATCGTTTAATACAGAACCCGGCTTATGGTCTACCCGATTATTTTATTAGTTTAATTAAATTTGATTTATACAGCACATATAAATATTTATACAGTGAGGTAAGAAATTGCAACTTAGACTTGGGATTGATGTTGGATCTACAACTGTTAAGCTTATTATCATCAATCAAAATAATGAAATTATATATTCAAGATATGAAAGGCATATGTCCAGCGTATTTGAAAAAGTTGGAGAACTACTTCAAGATCTTGAGAACCAAATGGGAGATTTAAGCCTTAAAGCGGTTATTACCGGTTCAGGAGGCATGTCTCTCGCTAATTTATTTGACATAAAATTTGAACAAGAAGTAATTGCATGCAGTAACGCTGTAACTGAACTTATTCCTGAGACCGATGTAGCTATCGAACTCGGAGGAGAAGATGCAAAAATAACATTCTATGGGCCTTCCGTTGAACAAAGGATGAACGGTACATGTGCCGGCGGAACAGGTGCATTCATAGATCAAATGGCCATACTTCTTAATACTGATGCACAGGGACTGAATCAAGCAGCAAAAGATTTCCATACAATATATCCTATCGCATCTAGATGTGGTGTTTTTGCAAAAACCGATATTCAACCACTTATTAACGATGGAGCGAAGACACCCGATATCGCTGCTTCAATTTTTCAGGCAGTCGTAAATCAAATTATATCTGGTCTTGCCTGTGGGCGTCCAATCAAAGGAAATATTGCTTTTCTTGGAGGACCTCTCGAATATCTTTCTGAACTTCGAAAAAGATTTATTGAGACTTTAGATATTGCCCCTGAAAACATTATATTTCCTGATAATGCAAAATATTTCGTTGCTATCGGTGCAGCATACCTTGCCGACAATCAACCAGCCATACTTCTTTCATCCCTTATAGATAAATTGAAAAACGCTGACCCTGATGATGTCGCAGACACACAATTTTTACCTCCTCTTTTTCAAGATGAAAAGGATTATCTTGAATTTAAAGCTCGTCATGATAAGGCAAAGGTTGGCAGGGGAGACATTAAGAACTCAAATGGTCCAGTTTTTCTCGGCGTAGACGCGGGATCAACTACAACAAAGGCAGTCCTTATTAATTCAAAAAAAGAACTGCTCTTTGAAAGATATCAGAGCAATGAAGCCGATCCTGTCAATGTGGTCAGATCAATTCTCGACGAAATATATTCTATTATTCCAAAAAATGCATATATTGGAAAATCTGTAGTGACTGGATACGGTGAAGATCTAATCAAGGCCGCTTTTCATATTGATACCGGCGAAATAGAAACAATGGCACATTATAAAGCTGCAAAGTATTTTATGCCCGATGTCTCGTTTATACTTGACATAGGCGGTCAAGACATGAAATGTATGCAGATTAAGGATGGGGCAATTAACAATATTCTTCTTAACGAGGCATGCTCATCAGGCTGTGGATCGTTTATAGAGACATATGCAAAATCTGTGGAAATGTCAGTCCCAGAATTCGCAAAACAAGCATTAACATCCACAAAACCGGTTGATTTAGGAACGAGATGTACTGTCTTTATGAATTCCAAGGTCAAGCAAGCACAGAAAGAAGGCTCAACCATTGCTGATATTTCTGCAGGCCTTTCTTACTCAGTAATTAAAAACGCTCTTTACAAAGTTATAAAACTTAGAGATCCTTCCGATGTGGGAAACAGAATTGTCGTTCAAGGCGGAACATTTCTTAACGACTCTGTCTTAAGAAGCATCGAGAAAATTCTTGGAGTAGATGTGATTAGACCTGATATTGCTGGTCTTATGGGTGCTTTAGGTTCTGCTATTATTGCATGCGACTCATATATTGACGGAGAAGTGTCCGGTGTTTTATCCCTCGAAGAACTGGATAACTTTAACGTCAAAAAGTCAAATGGAAGATGCAGGGGATGCGGAAACAATTGTGTGCTGACTATATCTAAGTTTCCTGATGGCAGTAAATTTATTTCGGGAAATAGATGTGAAAAGGGTGTTGGAAAAGATCGTACAACTTCAGAGATTCCTAATTTATATAAGATTAAACAAAAGCTTCTTTTTAATCGACCTGTGCATGAAGAAAGCGATGCACATAGAGGAATAATTGGTATACCTAGGGTACTTAACATGTATGAAAACTATCCTTTCTGGCATGCTTTCTTTTCTAAGCTTGGATTCAGGGTAATATTAAGTCCTCCAAGCAATAAGGATATCTATAATAGCGGAATGGATTCAATAGCCTCCGATACTGCATGTTATCCGGCAAAACTTGTACATGGACATATAAAATGGCTTGTCGAACACGGAGTCAAAAGGATATTTTATCCTTCCATAAACTATGAAGTTGTAGAAGATTCTTCAGCTCCTAATCACTATAATTGTCCTATCGTTGCTACTTATCCGGAAGTAATAGATAAAAATATGGCCGATTATTTCTTCGACAATGATATTGAATTCTATCATCCGTTTGTTCCTTACGATGATGACCAAAGACTTGTAATTGAGATGGTAAAGTTTTTCTCTGGGTTTAGAGATGTTGATGTTGAGGGAAGCAAAAATGTGGTACAAAGCTATAGGCTTGGAAGAGATTCCAGACCTTACAGCCTTTTTCAGCAAAAAACCGATTCTCTTGAAATTCAGCACGCTGTCAGAGCCGGTAGAAACGCTCAGAAAGCTTACAAAACAAACATTGCCAACGCAGGTGATATGGCTTTGAAATATATGCACGATCATAATAAGAAAGGGATTGTTCTTGCCGGTAGGCCATATCATGTAGACCCAGAAATAAATCATGGCATAGACAACCTTATCATACAACAGGACATGGTAGTGCTCACTGAAGACTCGGTCAGTTGGAAGGTAAAATCTTCAAAATCTTTAGTGAGAATACTCGATCAATGGGTATACCATTCAAGACTTTACAAAGCAGCAATATATGCGGGAAACAGAAATGATTTGGAGATCATTCAATTAAACTCATTCGGATGCGGACTTGATGCTGTAACAACAGACGAAGTTAATGAACTACTTTCAGAAAGCAATAAATTATATACGGTTTTAAAAATCGATGAAGGTGCAAACCTTGGTGCCGCAAGAATTCGCATTAGATCTCTCAAGGCGGCTCTCGATGAAAGAGACAAGCTCGGTTCAAAAGCGAGAAGAACTAATGTTCCATTTATTAGAAAAAAATTTACAAAACAGATGAAAGAGGAAGGTTACACTCTTCTTGTGCCGCAAATGTCACCAATACACTTCCAATATTTTGAACCTATATTCAAACAAGCCGGCTACAACGCAGTTCTTCTTCCGCCTGTTACGAAAGAATCTGAAGAAGAAGGTCTGAAATATGTAAATAACGATGCATGTTATCCTACCATCGTTACACTCGGGCAGATAATATCAGCATTAAAGTCCGGTGCATATGACTTATCCAAAACCGGCGTATTTATGTCTCAGACGGGCGGGGGTTGTCGGGCAAGCAATTATGTTGCTCTTCTAAGAAAAGCTCTCAGAGACCTTGGAATGGAGGAAATACCAGTAATCTCATTTAATGTTGTCGGTCTTGAAAAAAATCCGGGATTTAAAATTACCCTGAAGCTCGGATACGAGATGGTTATGGCCGCTCTTTATGGAGATCTTATGATGAAATGCTTATATAGAATAAGACCTTATGAGGTTGAAAAGGGCAGTGCGGAGTTTGTAATGAACAGCTGGTTTGATAAAATCATTAAAAACTGTCTCAATCACCATAAAGATGAATTTATTAGGAACTTAAATGAAATTGTCAGAGACTTCGACAATATTCCAATTGATGATAACATCAGAAAGCCAAGGGTGGGAATTGTTGGTGAGATACTAGTTAAGTATCATCCTAATGCTAATAACAACCTCGTTGAAACCATAGAAGCTGAAGGTGGAGAAGCTGTCGTTCCCGCTTTCATAGATTTCTTTGAATATGGATTCATAAACAAAAGGTTTAATTACAAAAATTTATCCGGAAAATGGATAGATATGAAGATAAACGACATAGCACTACATTTTATCGAGTCATATCGTAAAAACGTACGTGAAGCTTGTGCAAACAGTAAAAGATTTGAACCGGATCCGCATATTGAAGATACAGCTGCAAATGCAGAAAAATTTATTTCAACCGGCAACCAGTGCGGAGAGGGTTGGCTTTTAACAGGAGAAATGGTCGACTTGATAGACGCCGGTGTTAAAAACATCCTTTGTCTGCAACCGTTCGCATGTCTGCCTAACCATGTTGCAGGAAAAGGAATGCTAAAAGCGTTAAATCAGTATGATGAAAAAGCAAATATCGTTGCCATCGACTACGACCCGGGCGCATCAAATGTAAATCAACTTAACCGCATCAAAATGATGATGTCTACAGCGTTTAAGAACTTGAATCAAGATGAAGATGATGATTTCGAATAACCCTTCATATTGTAATTTAGCCTTTTATGGTATATAATTTTTATACGATGATTTAACACTAGGAGGTATACCATTGGGAAGGCATGGCACAATTGCCAACAGAAAATCAGCACAGGATTCAAAACGTGCTGCGATGTTCACCAAATATTCGAGACAAATAATTGTTGCGGCTAAGAACGGAGGAGATCCCGACTTTAACCCAGCTCTCAGGGTAGCGATCGATAAGGCGAAATCTATAGGAATGCCTAATGATAATATCGATAGGGCTATCAAAAAAGGAACAGGTGAGCTCGGCGGTGAGAACTATGAAGAGCTCATTTTTGAAGGGTATGGTCCATCAGGAGTTGCAATAATAGTATCAGCTCTTACGGACAACAAGAACAGAACAGCTCCATTTGTAAGGTCGATTTTCGATAAACATGGCGGCAATCTTGGAACACCAGGGTGTGTTTCATATATGTTCTTCCGCAAAGGCGTCATCGTAATAGATTCAGAAGGTCTTGATGAAGATGAGGTTATGATGGTTGCACTGGAAGCTGGTGCTGATGACATGGTTGTCAATGAAGATAATTTTGAGATACGATCAGAACCTTCACTATTTAACGATGTTCATATGGCTATAAAAGATGCGGGATATGATATTGTAGAAGCAGAAATTGAGTATGTACCTTCGATGGAGGCAACGATATCTGATTCTAATGATATGAAATCTTTAAATAAATTGATCAATTCACTTGAAGACAATGATGATGTTCAGAAGGTATACTATAATTGTGAGCTAATTGAAGAAGAATAATATTAACATATTACTATTAAACATTCCTGGAATATGCGTTGAGCTGTATTAATTGAACCTACACATACTTAAAGGGATTTCGATGCGAAAACATTATGTAAGGCCTCCAAGAGGGGAATACAGAAGTTATGCTAAGAAAGTACCCACCTTATCTTATACTTGATAGGGCGTCAATTAACAGCTTGCCGATATGCCGGGAATTTTTTTACGATTTAACTATATTGTAAGGGGCAAGCATGAAAAAATTAATTTTAATAGATGGAAACAGCCTGTTGTTTAGAGCATATTTTGCAATGCGTCCAATGGTTACCTCCAAAGGTACTCACACTCAAGGAATATATGCATTTCTAACTATGCTACGCAGAATACTCGAAGATTATGAGCCTGATTATATTGCTATTGCATTTGACATGAAAGAAAAAACTTTTCGTCATGAAGCTTACCCCGAATACAAAGCCGGTAGATTGAAAACACCTATAGAACTTCTTTCCCAAATTCCTCTTCTACACCAAATTCTTGATGCTATGAATATTGCTGTTCTTGAAACTCCAAAATATGAAGCAGACGATATAATAGGAACTCTTGCAAAGAAAGCTTCCCGGGATAATTTTACAACTTTAATTATCTCAGGTGACAAGGACGAGTTACAACTTATAGACGAGAATACTAAGGTTCTTATCAATCGTAAAGGTATGAGTGAATTTGATATATATGATATCAATGCGATGAAGGAAAAATACTCTATCGCTCCTTCGCAATTTATTGATTTAAAGGGTCTTATGGGCGATAACTCTGACAATATTCCCGGTATACCGGGTGTAGGAGAAAAGAGAGGAATTGCTCTCCTTCAGGAATATGGATCGTTAGAATCGGTATTGGATAATGCCGATTCCATTCCGGGAAAACTAGGGGAAAATATAAGAAATAACATAGAAATTGCAAATTTATCCAAATGGCTTGCCACTATTGAAACCAATATAGATATGAACTTTGTTTGGGATGATTTTAAGGTACAAGAACCGGATATCACAGCTTTATCCGCTATTTTTACAGATCTTGAATTTTATTCTTTTATCAAGAAACTAAATTCATACACAAATGCCTCTAATAATAACGAGAATATTGAAACAAGTTTCTTGGAATCAGATTTTGAAAAAATTAAAACTGTTGATTTGAAAACTTTTATCGAATCAACAAGCGACAAAAGCAAAGTCGTAATCGAAGCCCTTACAGACAACAACCATGTAGGTAAACCTGATTTGCATGGAATTATTTTGTATTCGCAAGAAATGAACTTATTCTGCTATGAAGCATTTACTCCTATGAATATTTCTCCTTATATTGAAGCACTTGCTGATAAAAAATATAAACTTTGTGGTTTTGATATTAAAAGAACTCTTTACTCACTATTATCATTCTGTGAGAGAACTTTTTTCCCTGAATACGATGTAATTATTGCTGAATATCTTTTGCAGCCAAATACCAGCAAATATAGTCTCGGGAAGATGCTGTTCAAATATAATCAATACGTTCCGCCTAAGGAAGAAACTTTAATCACAGGAGAGAAAGGTTTGTCATATTCCCTTGAACTTGATGAAAACCAATACAAGAAAAGATTGTTCTATATAAACAAAGTAATCGAAAAGCAGTGCGCTTATCTTGAGAAGGAACAGCTTAACGAACTATTTGAAAAATGTGATATGCCGTTAATTTTTACTTTAGCAAGGATGGAAAAAGAGGGTATTTCTTGTAATCCGGAAATTCTTGAGTCAATTGGTCTCGAAATCGACGATAACGTATTATTTCTTCAAGACTTAATATATAGAGAGTCTAAAGTGAACTTCAATATAAACTCGCCAAAGCAGCTTGGAGAAGTCCTTTTTGACAAGATGCAAATACCTTACCCTAAAGCAAAAGGTAAAACCGGTTATTCTACATCTGTAGATATCCTGGACAAAATTAAAGACGATTATCCTATTATCAAAAATATTTTGCAGTACAGAAAGCTGACTAAACTAAAGAGCACATATGTTGATGGATTAATGTCCCTAATCGGTTCAGATGGAAAAATTCATCCTCATTTCAACCAAACTGTTGCGGCAACCGGCAGACTTAGTTGTACAGAGCCTAATTTGCAAAACATTCCCATCAGAGATGAATATGGTAGACTTATTAGAAAGGCTTTCGTAGCATCCAAAGAAAACTGTTCATTTACTGCTTCAGACTATTCACAGATAGAACTTAGGATACTTGCTTCTCTAAGTGGTGACGAGAGTTTAATAAAGGCATTTAACGAAAACAAAGATATCCACAGCATAACTGCTTCAAGAATTTTTGATATTCCTGAAGATAAAATAACTTCTATCGACAGAACGAAAGCAAAGGCTATTAACTTTGGTATCATATATGGAATGAGTGGATTCGGTCTAAGCGAGAATCTTAATATTACACGTGACGAAGGACAACGATATATCAATGATTATTTTAAAAAACATCAAGCAGTCAAAGATTATCTTGATAAAAACATACAAGAAGGAGAAGAAAAAAAGATAGTCAGAACGTATTTTGGAAGATTGCGTCAAATTCCTGAATTTTCTTCAAGAAAATATATGGATAGGGAACTTGCAAAAAGACTTGCCATGAATACACCAATACAAGGTACGGCTGCAGATATAATAAAATTTGCTATGAATGCTGTGTCTTCAGAGCTTCTAGAAAGAGGGCTCTCTTCCAAACTAATATTACAAATCCATGACGAACTTATTATAGAGGGTCCTGACAGCGAGCTCCCGGAAATAAGAGATATTGTAGATAGGTGTATGCGTAGTGCAGCAGACCTTGCCGTGGAACTCAAATGTGAAATAAGTACAGGCAAGAATTGGTACGACCTTAAATAAGTTAATATTAATAATCTATCTCTCGTATAACAACAGTCATAATGTAGACAAGAGGGTGCATATATGCTGACAATAGCTATTACAGGTGGCATAGGTTCAGGCAAATCCACTGTTACCAAATATCTCATTTCGCTTGGATTTGTTGTGATTGATTCTGATGAAATCGCAAGAGAAATGACATCTGCCGGTGGAGAGGCAATACCTTATATTCGTGAACACTTTGGTTCTTCATATATTCTCAGAGACGGCAGCATGGATAGATCAGCGATAAGGAACCTCGTATATGCAAATCCCGAAGCTATGAAGATTCTTGAAGAAGGAACTACCAATGTTGTAATCGAAAAAATAGAAAAGATTAAATCTGATGCTGCAAAAGCCGGTTATAAAGCAATTTTCTTTGATATTCCTCTACTTTTTGAAAAGAATCAAGAAGAAAATTATGATATGGTCTGGGTTGTTACTGCCGATTACAATATTAGATGCCAAAGAATAATGCTTAGAGATAATATAGACAGCAATCTCATAACACGAATAATGAATAAACAAGAAAATGAAGCCGTGAAATTAAACAAAGCCGATATTGTGATTCAAAATAATGGAACTTTGGAAGAACTTCATTCTTCTATCAAGGATGCTCTTATTGACTGTTCTCTTTTATAAACATTTTAAATGCTAAATTTTAACAATTTATCTTGCATTTCAGTCGTTTATTTTGTAATATAACACTTGCATAGAATTGTCATAACGAGTATAATTTTATAGTGACTTGTGTGGATGTGGCGGAATGGCAGACGCGCATGCTTGAGGGGCATGTGGGAGACCGTGCTGGTTCGAGTCCAGTCATCCACACCATTTTTTTTAGCCTAAACCGGTTTTGAATGTGCTTACAATTTGCCGGTGTGGTGGAATTGGCAGACGCGCGGGATTCAAAATCCCGTGATAGCAATATCGTGTGGGTTCGAGCCCCACCACCGGCACCATTATTTATTCATTTAAGGTTTAAATTTAAAAAAGGAGAAACATCATGTTACAAAACCCTATTGGTAATATCGGATTACTCTTACTCTTCATTGTTCTTATCTATTTTATGATGATCAGACCTCAAAAAAGGAAAGATAAGGCTGATCGCGAAATGAGATCTACATTACAAGTGGGCGATGAAATTATGACAATAGGTGGAGTAATCGGTAAAGTCGTAAAGATTACCGACAAATCCGTCATCATAACAACAGGTGCAGAACGGAATAAGATAGAATTTATCAAAACAGCTATCTCAAGTGTAAACAGAGGAGAAAACTCTAAGGCAGCACAAAAGAAAAACGAAGAGAATGAACCTGCCGTGGATGACACAAAAGTCAGCAGTGATAAGAAGGTTACACCTAAGAAGCTGACAAAAAAATCAGATAACTAAATTAACAATATTTATAATGCAGTGCACACCTTATACCCGGTATTAAATATTATACATTTAAGCGTCTCTCTGAGATGCTTTTTTGTTGAACTTGCAACGTTAATATTATAAAATAGATTGAATGGTTATTTAATGCGGTAATGTGCATTTTTTGAAAATATTAGTGGATTGAAAGGCATTTTTAGGGATGAGAAAAGGAAGAAAAAAAATATTTGCAGTACTGATAGTTATTCTCCTTATCGCAGGATGGTTTGTTTCTATTTTTGGATTAGGAACTAAAGTTGACAATCTCGGAAAACAGTTAAAATACGGTCTTGATATAAATGGCGGCGTTTACGTTCTATTAGAGGCTGATACTGATGCTCAAGGAACAGAACTTACAAAAATCATGAATCAGACCAAAACTGTTTTAGAAAATAGAGTTAACGCAATGGGTATTAGTGAAGCTACAGTATCTATTGAAGGTAACAACAGGATTCGTGTTGAAATGCCCGGAGTAGAGGATGCAGAAGAAGCTATCGACCAGATTGGTCGTACTGCTCAGCTGAGATTCTATCTTGCAAACGGTGAATTAGCACTTACAGGAGACGGAGTTCGTGACTCACAAATAGGAACAGATACTGAACACGGAGGTTATAAAATTACAATCGATTTTACCTCAAAAGGAAGTGATCTTTTCGCTGATGCAACAGAAAAAGCTGCGACAGGGCAGGTTGATGCTACAGTATATGATGAGAATGGATCACTTGTAGATCCCAAAGCCATTGTTATTGCTCTTGATAACGAAGTAATATCAGCTCCTACAGTACAAGAAAAAATCAGCTCCAGATCTTGCGAAATAACAACTCTTGGTGGCTTTCCTGAATCCCAGGCATCATCTCTTTCTGCACTTATAAGAGGAGGTGCTCTTCCTGCAAACCTAACAGAAGTGAATTCTTCAGTCCAAACAGCAACTATTGGAGCCAATGCACTTAATCTAAGTGTTAAAGCAGGTATTATAGGCGTAGCTATTGTTTTGATACTCATGCTTGTCGCATACGGCTTACTTGGTTTTGTTGCTGATATTGCTCTTCTCATCTACATTCAGATAGTTCTATGGACTATGGTTGGGCTAGGTTCTGTTCTTAGTTTACCGGGAATTGCCGGAATCATACTTTCGATTGGTATAGCCGTAGACTCTAACGTAATTATCTTTACGAGAATAAGAGAAGAAATAAGTAAGGGTAAATCCATCCGGGTTGCTGTTGATACAGGCTATCAAGCTGCTTTATCTACTGTAATTGACTCACAAACAACGACACTTATTGCAGCTTTTGTGCTTTACATATTTGGTAACACAGCAATTAAAGGCTTTGCGCTTACTCTCATGATTGGTACTGTTGTAAGTATTTTAACAGCCGTATTTATTACACAAATTTTTATAAGCTTACTAGCCGAAAGCAAGACCTTCTCCAAGAACTCTTTTTTCGGTATGAACGAAGACGGAACTCGCAAAATTAGTTTCACTCCTAATTTTAAATTTATGAGCCATAGAAAAATATTCTACGCTATCAGTGCAGTCATAATAATTGTCGGGCTCATGGTGGGAATGATTAAGGGCTATAATTATGGCATAGATTTCACCGGTGGAACTATGATTCAGATGGACATGGGCAAGAAGGTGAGCATTGAAGAAGTTAAAGATACTATTAAAGAATACGAACTTGAGCCTACTATAGTATATGCAGGAGAAGACAACACCCAAATAGTGCTTAAGACAATCAAAGCCCTCAAAACTGAAGATAGAGCAGATGTTATCAAGACTATTGAAAATGAATATGGACTTAAGGGTAATTCAGTCATTGCATCGGAACAGTTTGGCCCTACTGTAGGAAAAGATTTGAAATCAAATGCCTTGAAATCCTTAACGATAGCAGGAATTTGTATGCTTATCTACATAAGATTCAGATTCAAAACTTGGAAGTTCGGAGCCGCTGCAATTGCCGGTCTAGTTCACGATGTATTAATCACTCTTACAATGTATGCTTTGTTTGGCATTTCAATCAATAACCCATTCATTGCGGGAATTCTAACTGTAGTAGGTTATTCAATAAATGACACAATCGTTATTTTTGATAGAATAAGAGAAAATACAAAGTTCTTCAAACGGAAACAGAAAGAAGAACTTTTGGATACGAGTATCAACCAAACGCTTTCGAGGTCCATAATGACTTCTCTAACAACTTTGATTGTTATAATTCCACTATATATTATGGCCGGATCTGAGCTCCGTGCGTTCTTAATTCCTCTTATCATAGGCATTGTTTCAGGGACATATTCATCCGTCTGTCTTTGCAGCCCTCTTTACTATGATATTACTAAAAAGGATGATGCATCGAGATATGATGAACATAGGACAAAGACAAAGAAAACTCGTACAAGTGACGGAATTGTAAAATAACACACAAAACTATTATATGAATTACTTAGTATAATCAAAGCTAATGAGGCAATCATTAAATGACAACCACGGAAACACATAATCCAACAACTGAAAAATTTATACAGGAAATTAGTGCAATCAATCCAAAGTACAATGATTCTACAATCATTAAAGCTTATGAAATTGCATATAATCTTCATAGCAGCCAGGTCAGAAAGAGCGGCGAGCCATTTATTATTCATCCTGTCGCTGTTTCTAAAATCTTGGCCAATTTTGGTGTGGATAATGAAACAATTGTTGCAGGACTTCTTCATGATGCTGTTGAAGATACTTCTTACACCAGGGAAAATCTTATAGAAGATTTTGACGAAAAAATAGCCTCCTTAGTTGATGGAGTCACCAAACTTGGTAATATATCTTACGATTCAACGGAAGCAATTCAAGCAGAAAATTTTCGTAAAATGTTTCTTGCAATGTCAAAAGATATCAGAGTTCTGGTAATTAAACTTGCCGACAGGCTACATAATATGAGAACTCTTGAATATATGCCTAAAGATAAAAGAAAAACTAAGGCTTTGGAAACCTTGGAAATATACGCGCCTCTTGCCGGCCGCCTTGGAATATTCAGTATAAAATTTGAATTAGAGGACCTTGCCCTCAAATTTCTGCATCCGGTAGAATACAAAAGACTATCCGATAAGATGGCACAAAAGAGGATTGTTTACGAAAAAAATATTGATTCTTTAACAGCAGAAATTTCTTCTATGCTCAATTCAGCAGGGATTCAGCATGATGTTAAAGGTCGCCACAAGCATATATACAGCATATATCGTAAAATGGTCCTTCAAAATAAGGAAATTGATGAAATCTTCGATTTGCTTGCAGTCAGAGTTCTTGTTGCTAATGTTAAAGATTGTTATGCCGTTCTAGGGCTTGTTCATTCACAATGGAAACCTATTCCCGGAAGGTTCAAGGACTATATTGCTATGCCAAAGCCTAACATGTATCAATCGTTACATACAACTGTAATAGGTGATAATGGTGAGCCTTTTGAAATACAGATAAGGACTTACGAAATGCATAGGGTTGCTGAATACGGTATTGCAGCTCATTGGAAATACAAAGAAGGAAAAATATCGGGCAGCAACGACGATAGTGAACAAAAACTGGCATGGCTGAGACAGGCTTTAGAATGGCAAAAAGATGCCGACGACTCTATTGAATTTCTTAATACACTTAAAATGGATCTCTTTGAAAATCAAGTTTTTGTATTTACCCCGGCAGGAGATGTAATGGAGCTTACTGCAGGAAGCACACCACTTGATTTTGCATTCAAAGTTCATACCGATGTTGGAATTCGATGTGTTGGTGCAAAAGTTAACGGGAAGATGGTCACTATAGATCATAAGCTTTCTAACGGAGATATCGTCGAAATTGTTACATCTGCCAACTCTTCCGGTCCAAGTATAGACTGGCTCAAGATTTGCAAGACATCACAAGCACAGCATAAGATTAGAAATTGGCTTCGCAAGGCCGATAAGGATAGCGATGTAAATAAAGGAAAATCGAATATCGCTGTTTATATTAAGAAAAAAGGCTATGATCCTGCTCTTGTCGCCAGGAATGCCTATATTATCAAAGCTGTTAAAGATTTCAATTGTTCCAACGTTAACGAGCTCTATCTCCAAATTTCCAGAGGGGGAACAACAGTCTCAAAACTTGGACAGAAGCTTATAGAATATTATGAAGCAGACAATCAGGCCAAAACAGAAGAAAAAGATTCCATTGAAGTCAAAAAAAGACCTCTGTATAGGGACTCAAACCGCTCAGAATCCGGAATTGTTGTTCCAGGATCGGATAATCTCTTAATAAGACGTGCGACATGCTGTAATCCGGTACCCGGAGATGAAATAATCGGCTATATTTCTAAAGGTAAAGGTATAACTGTACACAGAACTGACTGCCCCAACATAAAACATCTTAATGAAGAAGACCA
>JAAYIA010000025.1 GCA_012735145.1 Clostridiales bacterium
ATAAAACAAAAAGAAAAAAATTTTTAGATAAACCGTTGTACCAGGCCATAATGTTAGTAATTGTATTGGTGGCTATTATTTTTATAGGAACAATTATTATCGTAGATGCTTTTCCTACAGGAATTATAATATCGTTCACGGGAGTTATGCTGCTTCTGATAGTAGCAACGGGTGTTTTGCTCGCTAGAAAAACAAAGGCTATTAGAATTATTGGAATAGTATTGGCAGCTTTTTTTATCGTTGTATATGGTACCGGAGCATATTACATGGGAACGACATATGCCATGCTTGCTCGTATTTCCGGTGACAGCCGAGAGACAGAACCTTTTGCGAAAAGCGTTAATACAGCAGAGGATTCATTCAATATATATATAACAGGAATAGATCAGTGGGACAGCGAAAAGGGCGAAGATCTTGAAAGAAGTGATGTTAATATGATTGTTACGGTATGTCCAAAAACAAGAAAAATTTTGTTGACATCCATACCAAGAGATACTTATGTTCCTTTGCATACTGCCAAAAATATGGACAAACTTACGCATACCGGAATATACGGTGTCGATGAAACCCTATCAACAGTAGAAGACTGGATCGGATATGACATGAATTATTTTCTTAAGGCGAATTTTAGCGCAACTGTCGATGTCATCAATGCTATGGGAGGAGTCGAGGTGTATTCTCCAAAAGAGTTTAAACCGGTAAAAAGATCGTGGTGGACAGTCAAAAAAGGATGGAATCATATGAACGGCAAAGAAGCCCTTGCATTTGCGAGAGAAAGAAAGGCGTTTAACGATGAGGATTCCGTGAGAGTAGAAAATCAGCAAAGAGTTGTCGAAGCTGTTTTGAAGAAGCTGATGTCATCTTATACACTTCTCACAAAGTATGGGGATATAATTGAAGCTGCAGGTAAAAGTTTCGAAACAAATATGCCGACTTCAGATATGAAGGACTTGATTAAGATGCAGCTTGTAGATCTTTTTCCATGGAGTATTGAAACGCAGAAAATAGAAGGTAAATATGAAATGGACTATGTGGCATCATTGACACAGGAAAGCAAGTTTTTGGTATATAAAGTAGACCAAAAAGCGGTTGATAAAGCAAAAGAGAATATAGATAAAGTTATGAATCCGTCCTCGGTAGCAATAGCAGAAGCGACAGCGCAAAGACAGAAGAACTCCATGATCAGTTTTTTAAAAAATCTTTTCAAAAAAGAAGATTCTCAAGAATAAAATTTATTACATAAGTTTAGGGCTAATAACTTTATATGAAAAAGATGAGCACATTGACGGCTGCCAATAAAAGAATATATAAATATGACAATATGAAGGCTTTTCTTATTCTGCTGGTTGTTATTGGACACATGACTACAGATTATGTTTCTGATGCCCGAATTGTAAGATGGATTACTTTGTGGATATATTCATTCCATATGCCGGCGTTTATTTTTATATCCGGCCTTATGCATAAAAGATATATCAGTGAAGAAAAATCTTTGAAAGGAATTAAAGGGGAAACTCGTCTCAGGTGGGATAAAGTTTGGGGATTTTTCTTTTGTGCATATGGTCTTAAGATTTTTCTCCAGTTCACGAGAACGCTAATGGGACAAAATCCAAACTGGCACTGGATAGAAGAGCCTGGTATTCCTTGGTATCTTTTTGTGATGGCGGAATATGAAGTTCTCTTCTACCTGATGAGAAACATAGATGAAAAAGTAAAGCCATGGATTGTTATATTGGTAGCTTTTGCCGCCAGTGCTGCTGTTGGATATTTTCCTGTTATTGGCGATACATTCTGTTTATCGAGAATGGTTAATTTTCTGCCAATATACGCAATCGGATATTATCTGGATATGAGAACCATATTAACTTGGTTTAATAATAAGTGGATGTCTATGGCCGGAGGTGTAATTATTATTACATCCTTGATTATCTGTAAATTTGGTAAGTGGGGATGGTATGGATGGAGAAAATGGTTTACAGGAAGAAGATCTTATGAATTTCTACAAGAATTCTTTGAAAATGCTATAGAAGATGGATGGTGGATAAGGATTTTAGTTTGGATAGTCGCACTAATGTTGACATTCGCAATTTTAGCTTTGACTCCTGATAGAGATTTGGGATTCATTACAGTCATGGGAGCACGAACTCTCCAAGTGTATTTCTGGCATAGACCTGTGTGCTATTTATTACGAAAACCCTTGATGCTTCTACCTAAATTGGTAGAAATGTTTGGAGGAACTTATGATTCAACACTGTCAGGGCCTATACCGGGACTTGCCTTCGCAGGAGGTAGTGTGCCAATGATCTTTGCATTGATAGTATACTTCGCTCTGGGTATAGCAATGACTATGTTCTTTAGCCTTAAGATATTTGAGCATCCGACCAAAGAGCTTATGTCCTTGGGAAGTAAAATGGTATACAAGGGCAATCAAGGACGAAAATAGATATATGTTTTGATGGATGGCCCAAACAAACAAAGTATATTTTAAAAATGTTAATCCTGACAATTAAAATCATAACGGAAAGGATGGTTTATATGAAGGGAATAGTATTAGCAGGCGGTGCAGGAACTAGATTGTATCCTCTCACGATGGTAACAAGCAAACAATTACTACCGGTGTATGATAAGCCAATGATATATTATCCTTTGTCCACTCTCATGCTGGCGGGAATAGATGATATTCTAATTATTTCGACACCTGAAGATACACCGAGGTTTGAAGCCTTACTCGGGGAAGGCTCCGACTTTGGTATAAAGCTATCATATGCGGTACAACCTTCACCGGACGGACTTGCACAGGCATTTATAATCGGAGAAGAATTTATCGGAGATGATTCAGTAGTTATGATTCTTGGAGATAATATATTCTATGGAAATGGATTTGGAGGAATTCTCAGAAAAGCAGTTGTAAAGGCTGAGGAGAATGAAAGAGCGACAGTTTTCGGGTATTTTGTAAATGATCCTGAGAGGTTTGGTATTGTAGAGTTTGATGAAGATGGCAAAGCTATATCAGTAGAAGAGAAGCCTAAGAATCCTAAGAGTAATTATGCTATAACAGGACTTTACTTCTATCCAAAAGGAGTGAGTGCGAATGCAAAGAAAGTCGAACCGTCGGGCAGAGGCGAACTTGAGATTACCAGCTTGAACGATATGTACCTACAAGAAGGTCTTCTCGATGTTCAACTGCTTGGAAGAGGGTTCGCATGGCTGGATACAGGAACGATGGATTCCCTCGTAGATGCAGCGGAATTTGTCAGAACACTTGAGAAGAGACAGAGTGTAAAGATATCCGCATTAGAGGAAATTGCATACAGGAACGGGTGGATAAACAATGAACAATTGCTTGTAGCTGCAAAGAGGTACGGTAAAAGCCCATATGGGCATCATCTTCAAGCTGTTGCAGAGGGAAGACTTAGATAGTGTACATACAAAATAATACATTACTAAAGAGAATATCGAATACTATCCCTTACATAACAATTTATTTTTAAAATAATTGTAAAAAGTACGGCAAAAACTTGATTTTGTTCAAATGTTCGGTATAATTAACGGGCATGTCAATTCGGACATGCATGCCTGCTACACCGGAAAACCGGTGTCATAAGACCACAGGAGGTGAAAAGATGAAAGATTATGAGATTCTATTCGTGATTGATCCAACTCTGGACGGGGATAAGAAGACTGCTTTGATTGAGACGGTTAAGTCAATTATCAATACAGAAGGAGAAGCCGGAGAGGCAGATGTATGGGGAGAGAGAAGACTTGCCTATACAATTGACAAGAAAACTACAGGATACTATGTAGTTTTACCTTTCAAGGCAGAACCGGAACTTCCAAAAGAACTCGACAGAAGACTTAAGATCAATGAAAATGTAATGAGACATATTATCGTTTGCCAAGATGAAGAGTAACGAAAGGTAAGATTCTAAATGAATAATGTTGTACTTATCGGAAGACTTACAAGAGATCCGGAACTTAGTTATACACCTAATACACAGACAGCGGTAACACGATTCACCATTGCGGTTGACAGACCGAGAAGAAGTGGTGAGGATGCCGGGGCTGATTTTATACGTATCACGGTTTGGGGAAAACAGGCAGAGACATGCGACCGATACCTTTCAAAAGGAAGACAGGTAGCTGTGCTCGGAAGGATTCAAACCGGAAGCTACAAGAATAGAGAAGGCGTGACTGTGTATACTACAGATGTAGTTGCGGACAGAGTGGAATTTCTTGGAGGCAATCAGGGTGCCGGTCAACAGGGCAGTCCTCAAAGCGGAATCCAAAGAAATCTCAATGATACGAACGATACGTCGGGAAGCGGATTTGATCAGACGCAGGAAATTGGTGACTTTGATGAAGTACCGGATACATTTCAGGCGATAGACGATGCACTTCCATTCTAGAAAGGGGAAGCACGAATTATGATGAATAATAGACCGAATAATAGGCGCATGAACTCAGGTATGAGACGTAAGAAAGTATGCCAGTTCTGTGCTGATAAGGATAAAAAAATTGATTACAAGGATGTTGATACTCTTAAAAAGTATATTACCGAGAGAGGTAAGATTCTTCCAAGAAGAGTTACCGGAACTTGTGCAATGCATCAAAGAGCAGTTGCAAAGGCAATTAAGAGAGCAAGAGTTGTGGCTCTACTGCCGTTTGATGCAGAGCTGTAAAACAATCATTTAATTAGGAGCGACACGATTAAACATCGCAAAGCTCCTTTTATATTTTAAAGAACGCATGCAAAGCTTAAAATAAGAGTTTGTGTAAAAATATACGCTTATGATATAATAAAGCGTACTTATCTGAGAAGAACCGAATTAGAGGATGAGAAAATGAAAATGAAAGAGATTCGAGAAAAGAAAAAAGATAAGAAAACAAACAAAGAAAATAAAAGAGGAATATCTAATTTAATTCATAGGAACCATAAGAAGATAGGGACAGGACTGTTGGTTACCAGTGTTTTTATGTGCGCTTTTGCATTTGGCGCATCGAAATTCTTATCACTTTATCCTTATGCAATAACAGTAGATGACCAGGCAGTTTGCTATGTCAAAACCGAAGCTGCAGCAGATAAGGCTCTGACTAAGATATATGATGATTATTCGAAAGAAAAAACAGAAATAAAGGCTGTTAGCAGCAACAGTAGAATCAAGATAAAAAAAGCGGATAGTCTAAAGGCAGATGGTCAGAAAATAATGACACCGGAAGAAGCGGCTGATTGTATACAGGGGAAGGTCCGGGAGACCAATAAAGAGAAAGAGCCTGTAGAAATCGTTGTAGTAAGCGCTGAGACCAAAGAGAAAGAATATACACCAGAGCCAAACTACAAAAAGGACGATACCATGCTTGCCGGCGAAGCAATTGTTAAAGTGGAGGGAAAGAAGGGAAAACAGAAGGTAACTACTACCTATACAACTATTAATGGAAAGATAACCGAAAAAGAAGAAATACCTACAGAAATTTTGGATGAAGGATCAAAAGCAACAATTGTAAAGGGCACTCTTGGGCTGCCTGAAGGCGAAGACTGGAGAACATACGATGGAGACCCTGTTTTCAAAGACGGAGCAGAGCTGGTGACTACAGCATCAAACTATATCGGGAAAGTTAGATATGTATTGGGAGGACAAAGTCTTACTTCAGGAGTATGTTGCCTAGGTCTTGTAAAGGCCATATATGCAAAATATGGAATCACTCTCCCGTTGAGTCATCCGGGAATGAAGAGTTCAGGCATAGGAGTTTCTTATGGAAATGCCCAAAAGGGAGATATTATTTGCTATAAAGCCCATGTTGGAATATATGTCGGTAACGGTAAGATGATAGATGCCACATCGGGATCCGGTGTGAGTATTAGACCTGTAAGTACAAAGAAACTTGTAACAGTAAGAAGAATAGTAAGGTAAACTTATTGATGTTTTGAAATATTGATAAACTTATTAAGTCTTGAGGATAGAACAAAAGCAAACCACATCTTCAATAAATCAGGAATAATAAATGGCACTACACAAATTGATAGAGCCGAGATAACACTCTTGATACTGAATGCACCCATATATGCTTTGACAAACCAAAGGGTTCCAAAGGTATAACATACAATTAAACCAAGCAGCAAAGCGATAATTTGTTTTCGCAACAGCTGCTTGTTTTTTTGCTTGTTTTGAATTTCAGGTATGATTAGTTTGTAAACAATACCCATAAGAATAAAGCCGACAATATATCCTCCGGTCGGGCCGGCTAAAATGCCTATGCCGGAAGAAAAACCTGAGAAAACAGGGAGGCCTAAAACTCCCAGTAATATATATATCAAAACAGAAATCGTACCACGGAATCCGCCAAGCAGGAGAAGGGCTAAGAAAATGCCTGCAGTTTGCATAGTAAAAGGAACCACAGAAGGTATCGAAATCATACCTGTTATAGCAATAATTATGGCAAACATCGGAATTATAACAAGATCGATGCTTGTAAATAAGCGGGTTTTATTTTGCTTAGTATTCAAGCATTTGCCCCTTCCAATCTGAGTTTTCCGGCTGCATCAACATCAAGAAATACATATACTTCAGGGTGATTTTGTAATATACTGGCCGGACAATCGGTAGTTTGATTTCCTTCAATCATTCCCTTGACGGCGTCTGCCTTGTTTGCGCCTGTTGCTATCATTATGATTTTTCGTGCTCTCATAATACTTGCAAGTCCCATAGTAACTG
>JAAYIA010000026.1 GCA_012735145.1 Clostridiales bacterium
CCTGCTTTAGAGAAGGAGATAGATAGCATTAAGGAATCTGCCTCAAAAGCAGAAGAAAATAGATTGCTTAGGGAACAGGTCGATGAAGGAGATATTCGAGAGGTTATATCCGATTGGACCGGAATTCCTGTTGACAAGTTAGCAGAATCCGAGAAGGAGAAATTGCTTAATCTACCTGAGATACTTCATCGCAGAGTAGTAGGCCAGGATGAGGCTATAGATACGGTGTCTGAGGCAATTATTCGTGCAAGAGCCGGTCTTAAGAATGAGAACAGGCCTATCGGTTCATTCATATTCATGGGGCCGACAGGGGTGGGCAAGACGGAGGTTGCAAAAGCTTTATGTGAAGCTCTTTTTGACACAGAAAAGAATCTAATCAGAATTGATATGTCTGAGTATATGGAGAAACATTCAGTTTCAAGATTGGTAGGAGCTCCTCCGGGATATGTAGGTTATGACGAGGGAGGACAGCTTACAGAGGCTGTAAGAAGGAAACCGTATAGCGTGGTGCTGTTTGACGAGATAGAAAAAGCTCATCCTGACGTATTCAATATTCTCTTGCAACTTCTTGACGATGGAAGACTGACCGACAACCAGGGGAGAACGGTTGATTTTAAGAATACAATAATCATAATGACTTCCAATCTTCCTCAGAAGGATCTTACAAGCTTCTTTAGGCCGGAATTTATAAATAGAATAGATGATATAATCAACTTCGAGTCTCTGACCAAAGAACAAATTTCAAAAATCGTAGGCTTTTCTATTAAAGCTTTAGCTAAGAGACTTGAAGAAAGAGATATTTCAGTAGAAATAAATGATGAAGCCGTTATGCTTATCGCTGATGAAGCCTACGATCCTATTTATGGAGCTAGACCGGTTAAGAGATACATTCAAAAGAATATAGAGAATGAAATTGCGAAAATGGTAATTAGCGGTGATATAGGATCTGGAAGCATAGTTTACATAGATACTTATAACGGAAAACTCAATTATAAAGTTAGATAATTAAGGACATCATGGAATATAATTTTTATTTGCAGTTGACAATTACCAACTTCATCGCTATAATAATCGAGGTTAAGCAGAAGTTATCCGCTTCTCGCCTTGCAGACCTCGGTTGGTAGGGCTTAATAATTTAGATGATATTCTAATTTGCGGATGCTTATGCGTCCGCAAATTTTTATTCGTATCGAGTTTTAGTCATATAGTACGGAGGTAAGAACAATTAACGGTAAGGACAACAAACAAACTCAAGTTAATGAGAATATACGTGCATCTGAAGTTCGTGTAATAGACGAGACGGGAGAGATGCGTGGGGTTATGAGCTTAGACGAGGCATTAGATCTGGCTGAACAAGCGGATTTGGATCTCGTAAATATATCACCTAACGCTGATCCGCCGGTGTGCAAGATTCTTGATTTTGGCAAGCTTCGCTACGAACAGCAGAAGAAAGAGAAGTCTGCAAAAAAGAACCAGCATGTTACTGAGGTTAAGGAGATAAGACTTAGCACATCTATAGAGGATCACGACATACAAGTCAAAGCAAAAACAGCCATCAAATTCCTTAAGGAAGGCGCTAAGCTTAAAGTTTCTCTTAGATTCAAGGGAAGACAAAGAAACTACTCAGATCTTGGAGTTGAAGTCATGCAGAGATTCGCAGAAATTGTTTCGGAGTATGCTGTGATTGAGAAAGAGCCCAAGATGGAGGGTAGGAGAATGAACATGTTCCTCGCCCCTAAGAAAGATAATAAAAAAGATTAATATAGGAGGTCAATCCAAATGGCAAAGAACAAAATGAAGTCCCATAGAGGCGCAATGAAGCGTTTCCACGTTACAGGCTCGGGCAAGGTTAAGAGAAATAAGGCTTACAAAAGCCATATCCTTACAAAGAAGTCAGCAAAGAGAAAAAGAGGTCTTAGAAAGGCAACTATTCTTACAAGTGCAGATTTGAAGCGCATGCTTAGATCGATGGCAAAATAATAGGGAGGTATAAGAATATGGCAAGAGTAAAAAAGGGTGTTAATGCCCACAAAAAACATAAAAAGGTATTGAAGCAGGCTAAGGGCTTTTATGGCAGAAGAAATAATACTTTCAAGGCTGCTAATCCTGCAGTTATGAGAAGTTTGAGATCCGCATTTGTAGGTCGCAAGAATAAGAAGAGAGAATATAGAAAACTTTGGATTGCAAGAATCAATGCAGGCGCAAGAATAAACGGTATTTCATACAGCAAGCTTATGAATGGACTCAGAAAGTCAGGGATTGAAATTAATCGTAAAATGCTGTCAGAGATGGCAATTTATGATGCAAAAGGTTTTGCTGAACTATGTGAGACAGCTAAGAAGGCTATTTAATGGAATATTTCATAGAGCATCTCGGAAGAACAATGGTAGCGGCAATAATAATTGCTCTTATTGCAGTAACTTGGTTATATCTTTTGGAAAAAAATAGCCGCTTAAAGAGGCAGAGAGCACAGGCTCGAAAAGCTGCTGCAAAGAAGAAGGTCGAAAGTGAAAATCTGACCGATAATGAAAAATAATGTAGATGCTTATAAGTAGATAGTAAAGATTTAAAGCTTGTAGATTGAATAAGATTAAGAAAAAAACTCCGGACTTACCGGAGTTTTTTGTGTGAAATTATTTAACTAAGAAAGAACAATCAAAAGAAAAAGGTTTTGTCAAACTACTTGACACATATAGAGTATCATTTTATTGTGACAATGATGTTGAAAAAATGTGAAGGAAACATCACAAATTACAAGTTCAACGTTTGATAAACACTATATATTGTGATAATATCGAAAAGATATTGGATGTGTTGTTTGTGTAATGAGGTACACACAATGAAGATAAAAATTAAAACCAAATTAATCATTAATTTAGCTCTATCACTTCTATTTCTAATTTTGCTTGTCGGATGCAGCGAATCTCTGAATGAATCCAAGGATTATGCTTATGATGACCTATCTAAATATCTTAAATTAGGAGAATACAAAGGCCTTGAGTATGAGAAAATCGACGTACAAGTAACTCAGGCTGAAGTGCAGCAGTATATAGATGAAGCAATTTTAAATTCGAGCAAAACCGAGCAGAAAAAAGAAGGTATCGTTGAATCTGACAGTGTTGTGAACATCGATTATGTAGGAAGTTTGAAAGGTGTGGAATTTGAAGGAGGAGCTGCTGAGGATACTACGATTAACATAGCAGATAATAATTTTATTCCGGGATTTGTAGATGAAATAATCGGACATAAGGTTGGAGAAACTTTCAATATTAAAGTTACCTTCCCTGAAAATTATGGAAATGATGAACTTGCAGGTCAGAATACTGTTTTCAAGATTAAAATCAATTATATAGAAGTTGCAAAACATGTTGAATATAATGATAATTGGGTCAAGAAGAATACGGATTTCTCTTACACATCTGATTATGAGAAAAGTGTTAAAGACGATATAGAAGATAGCAAAAAACAAGACGCAGCTTCAAAAGAAAAACAAGAGTTGCTTTCCAAAATTATGGAAAACAGCGAAGTTATTAGTTATCCAAAAAAAGAATATGACAGTAGATATAAACAGATAGTGGATAGATATAAGTCAATCGCTGAGAGCAATGATATTAAATTTGATGATTATCTCAAAAACGAAATGGGGATTACGCAGAAACAGTTTAAGAAACTGGCAAAAGACACTGCGGAGAAGGTCGTTAAGCAAGAACTTATTCTCCACTCTATAGCCAGAGCTGAGAAAATTGAGATTACAGATCAAGAATATAATGATTATCTGAGTAAGTTTCTTAAAGAATTAGGATATACGGAAGAAACATACAAGGAAGAATATGGGTATACAATAAATGAGTATGCAGAATCGAACAACTTTTTCACATCCTACCTCTATAAGAGAGTAATGAATAAGGTGATGGAGTACAGCAAAGCTAAATAGGATAAGGTGATGAAGCGGAGGTCAAATCATGAAATGTCCATATTGCAATAATAACGATACAAAGGTAGTCGATTCGAGACCTGTTGAAGATGGCCTTGCTACAAGGAGACGCAGGGAGTGTAATCAATGTCATAAGAGATTCACAACGTTTGAAAAAATTGAGAATTCACTGCTTGTAGTTGTTAAGAAAAACGGCACACGCGAAAGTTTTGATAAGAACAAAATAATAAACGGTATAATGAAAGCGTGTCAAAAAACAAATGTCACCTATGAAGATGTACAGAAAATTGCCGATAATATCGAACGTGGATTGAACAATACGATGGAGAAAGAGATTCAGTCAACTATGATAGGAAGGTTAATAATGGATGAGCTTAGGAAGATAGACCAGGTTGCGTATGTAAGATTTGCATCTGTGTATCAGGAATTTAAAAGTGTCGATACTTTTATAGACGAGATAAATAAGCTCATGGATCCAAAAAAGAAGAAAAAATAAAAGTGAGGGGTACCAGATAACAAATGCTTAGAGTAGCAATAGATGGACCTGGAGGAACAGGGAAAAGCACAATAGCAAAAGCGATAGCAGACCGCTTTGGTATTCAGTATATAGATACCGGAGCGATGTATCGTGCAATAGCACTCAAGACGATTATGTGCGATGTAAATCAGGATGATGAGGTCAGTATTTCTAAAATGCTTGATAATACCAAAATCGATTTTGATAATAACAAGGCCATGCTCGATGGGGAAGATGTGAGCGATAAAATAAGGACAAATGAGATTTCTATGCGAGCATCTCATGTTTCAAGGTATTCTTGCGTAAGAAGAAAAGTTGATAATGTAAGCAAATATCTCGCTTCTACAAGGAATGTCGTTATGGAAGGCAGGGATATCGGAACTGTGGTTATACCCGATGCTGAAATAAAGATTTTTATGACAGCAAAAGCGGAGATAAGAGCGAGAAGAAGGGTTGAGCAGCTTCTTCTTGCCGGGAAAGAAGCAGAATATAATCAGGTTCTAAAAGAAATAAATGACAGAGACTATCTGGATTCAAATCGAGCAATCAATCCTCTGAGACAATCGGAAGACGCTGTTTATTTAGATACATCCAATATGTCCGTTGAGGAAAATATAGACGCTGTGGCCGATATAATCACCAATCGGACAGGTTATCAAAGCATCAAGGAGAAAAGATAATATGACAAGAGACGGTAGAGAATCACTTGCGAAGATAAGAACGCTAAGCTATATACTTTTCATTTTCTATTTTGTAATGTTCTTCCATAGCTGGCTAACCAAATTATTCCAGACATCCGAAACTAAGATATTATTCGGATTTATTGCTATAATTGCGACGCAAATTATTTTATGTACCTTGTATATAGTTAAATTTGCAACAACATTGCATAACGATAAGAAAAAAAAGGTTACAACAATGATAGCGGCAAGAGTCAGAGTATTCTTTGTGATACAAGTGATATTCCTTGCTGCTCAAGCTATAAATGCTACGGTAATGAAATCTAAATTTATCGATTATGGATGCATATTTGTTAA
>JAAYIA010000027.1 GCA_012735145.1 Clostridiales bacterium
ATCACGGCCCAATAATGATATATTCCAATCACCAAAGTTTCGCTGATATTTTTGCAGCCCTCTATTTAATGCGAAATCACTTTCAAATAGGCTTTATTGCTAAGGATGAATGGCGTAAAATCAAAATTCTCGCTGACGCTATAGAATACACACGTTCTATCTTTCTCCTAAGAGGTAGTGGTCGAGATGCCATCAACACTATCAAACAAGCTTCTGATTACCTACAACAAGGGTTTTCCCTTTTGATATACCCTGAGGGCACACGCTCAAAATCTAGCAAGATGGGCACGTTCAAGAACGGTGCTTTTAAGTTTGCTCAAAGAGGTAAGGTTCCTATTCTTCCGATTACCGTAGATGGAGGTTACAAGATGTTTGAAGAGAAAGGCTCTTTTCAGCCATGTCATATCAAGATAACAGCTCACCCTCTCGTTCATTTTGAACAAATGGATAAACGCCAGCAAACAGAAGCTGCACTGCAAATAGAAGAAGTAATTAAAAGTTGTCTTAAAAATAATTAGATATATACAAAGAGCAAGTTTCGATATCTTTTGAATGTTTGCTCTTTTTTATTTTGCATATCCGGCAGGATTCTTTTTCTGCCAATTCCACGCATCTTGACACATCTCATTAATTCCGCGATGCACCTGCCATCCAAGGACTTCTTCAGCTTTACTTGTATCCGCCCAGATATCCTGAACGTCCCCATCCCTTCTGCTGCCAATCTCGTATTTTATTGTTTGTTCACTTGCTTCCTCGAACGCTTTGACAAGCTCAAGTACCGAGCAGGGAATTCCCCTTCCAATATTAAATACATCCAAGCCCTTATTTTTTTCTACATATTCAGCTGCTTTGAGATGAGCCTCTGCTAAATCCATTACATGGATATAATCTCTGCGACATGTTCCGTCAGGCGTATTGTAATCATCGCCGAATACTGTCAGATGCTCTCTTCTTCCGTCAGCCACCTGTAATATATATGGCATTAAATTATTGGGAAGTCCGTTTGGTTCTTCCCCTATCAAACCACTTTTATGTGCACCTGTAGGATTAAAGTATCTGAGTATTACAGTCGATATCTTTAATTGCTTAACTACATCCTCAATAATCTGCTCTTGCATCCATTTTGTCCACCCGTACGGATTAGCACACCTTCCCTTAGGCATTGTTTCAGTAAACGGAGGAATGTTGTCTTCACCATAAACTGTTGCAGAGCTCGAAAACACAAGTCTTTCGATTCCTGTTTCTTTCATACTCTCAAGCAGAGAAAGTGTCGTATTGATATTATTTCTATAATATTTCAGAGGTTTCTTTACAGATTCGCCTACAGACTTAAGTCCTGCACAATGAATTACACAATCCGGTTTTTCATCATGTAAAATTCTAGTTAAATCCTCTCTGTCGGTTACATCGGTTTTATGTAATACAATATTTTTCCCTGTAATCTTTTCAACTCTGACAATCGCTTCCGGAACACTGTTTACAAAATTATCAACAATAGAAATACGGTGCCCCGCATCAGTAAGAGCTACCGCTATATGCGATCCAATATATCCTGCTCCACCTGTAAGTAATATATTCATGATCTTTACTTCCTTACTATTACTCTGGTCTCGGTTTAAATATTACCTTATATTTTTGCTACATCTGTTCAGAATCAAGCACTATCGTAAATGGGCCGTCATTAACCAATTCTACTTTCATATCCTCTCCAAACAATCCTCTTTCAACTACCGGCACTTGCTTGCGACATCTTTCTACGATGTATTCGTACAAATTACTAGCTTTATCCGGTGCACCTGCCTCTATAAATGACGGCCTGTTTCCTTTCTTGCAATTTGCATATAAAGTAAACTGCGATATGAGAAGAAGCTGACCTTCAACATCTGCGAGACTCAGGTTTGTTTTTCCTTTTTCATCTTCGTTAATGCGAAGCTTAACCATTTTATCGACCATTTTATCTGCTATAGCTTCATTATCTGCATCGCTGACACCAATAAGAACCATATAGCCCCTGCCAATCTTGCCTATAACTTTATTGTCTACTGAAACGGATGCGTGACTCACTCTTTGAATTATAAATTTCATAGTATTGTCTCCTCTTATGATATATTACCATATTAATACCTCTTCCGTAGATATCAAAATTGCCCTCCCCACCGATTACCGGCAGGAAGGGCTCTTTGTTTTGCTGCTTTTAATAAAATAGTTTGATGAATTATTTTTCTGCGTTCTTCTTTACAATATTACTCTGTATCTATTGTAAGTTGTTCGTTACCGTCGTTTCCAACATTAGGCGATATTTCGTGAGAAGTATTCCCAGGTTTGGCCACGTTTTCCTCATCTACGACTTTTGCAAAGGACACTATACGATTATTTTTTCCTACCTTCATAATCTTAACCCCTTGAGTGGTCCGTCCCGACTGGCTGACTTCATTCGCTCTGATTCTTATTATAACACCGTCGGAATTTATTACCATTATTTCATCATCGTCACTTACCAACGTTGCTCCAACCAGAAAACCTGTTCTCGAGAACTTTAACCTATCGTATGTAGCGACGCCTTTACCACCTCGTGCCTGGAGTCTGTACTCATCCAGTTGGGTTCTCTTGCCAAAACCCTTCTCTGTTATGACAAGCATCTTTCTCTTCTGATCGATATCAAGGTTCATCGATACCACCTCATCATTCTTCTCAAGAAGAATTGCTCTGACTCCACCTGCGTTTCTACCCATAGGTCTTACGTCGTCTTCGGAGAAAACAATCGCTTTACCTTCCTTCGTTACAACAATTATATTTTCTTTCCCGTTTGCCGGAGCAACTGCTATAAGCTTATCTTCGTCCTTGAGGTTAATTGCTATCAGTCCTGCTTTGCGGTTTGTATCAAACTCTGATAGAGGAGTTTTCTTAATCGTTCCTCTCTTTGTAACCATAACAAGGCAGTTATCATTATCAAAGTCTCTAATTGGAATAACTGCTGTTACCTTTTCTGAGCTATTTAGGTGCAGGAAATTGATTACAGGTGTTCCCTTTGCTGTTCTTGAGGCTTCCGGAATTTCGTAAGCTTTAATTTTGTATACTCGTCCCATGTCTGTGAAGAACATCAAATAATCGTGGGTACTTGTTATAATCAGATCGCGGACAAAATCGCTATCTCTTGTAGTCAGTCCCACGATACCTTTGCCTCCTCTGCGTTGCGCTTTGTATGTATCGGCAGGAACTCTCTTGATATATCCAAGATGCGTAAGGGTTATAGCAACATCTTCTTCGTCTATCAGCGTTTCCTCATCAAGCTCCCCTTCATCTGCAACAATTTTAGTTCTTCTTGTATCTCCCCACTTATTCTTGATTTCGAGAAGCTCTTCTTTGATAACCTCCATAAGGAGCTTTTCGTCAGCTAGAATCTTCTTATAGTAAGCTATTTTTTTCTGAAGCTCTGCGTATTCTTCTTCTATTTTTTCTCTCTCAAGACCCTGCAACTTAGCCAGTCTCATATCGAGTATTGCCTGTGCTTGGATTACAGATAGACCGAACCTCACCATCAACTTCTCTTTGGCATCATTATAAGAAGCTCTGATTGTCTTGATAATTTCATCAATATTATCAAGGGCAATAATGAGACCCTCCAATATATGTGCTCTGGCCTCAGCTTTCGCAAGGTCGAATCTTGTTCTTCTTGTTACTACAACTTTCTGATGCTTGAGATATTCGACGAGAATCTGTCTTAGATTAAGTATCTTAGGTTCTCCATCTACAAGAGCCAACATTATCATAGAGAATGTTGTCTGAAGAGCTGTGTGTTTGTATAGACGATTAAGGATAATATTAGGATTAACGTCTTTCTTGAGCTCAATAACAATCCTTGTTCCTTCACGGTTTGACTCATCTCTGATTGCCGATATGCCCTCTATCCTTTTTGATTTAACAAGCTCTGCCATCGACTCGATAAGTCGAGATTTGTTAACTTGAAAAGGAATCTCGGTTACGACAATTTTTGTCCTGCCTTTTGTCGACTCTTCAATATCACATACCGATCTTACTTTTACTCGTCCCGTTCCTGTACGATAAGCTTCTTTCGCAGCATTTTTGCCCAGAATTGTAGCTCCCGTAGGAAAATCCGGTCCCTTGATTATCTTAATCAAGTCCTCAATGTCACTTTCAGGTTCATCAATAAGCTTGACACACGCATCTATCGTTTCCGTTAGATTGTGAGGAGGAATTGATGTTGCCATTCCAACCGCGATACCGTTCGACCCATTAATTAATAGATTCGGCACTCTTGATGGAAGAACTACAGGCTCTTGTTCCTCCCCATCAAAGTTATCCATAAAATCAACAGTGTTTTTTTCGATATCTCTCAGCATCTGCATGGAAAATGGTGACATTCTTGCTTCGGTATATCGCATTGCCGCTGCCCCGTCACCATCAACCGATCCGAAGTTACCATGTCCGTCTACCAGTGGATATCTCGTACTAAAGTCCTGTGCGAGCTTAACCATCGCATCATATATTGAACTGTCTCCGTGAGGGTGATATTTACCCATTACTTCTCCGACGATTCTCGCTGACTTCTTATGTGGTTTATCTGGCGTCGTTCCCAACTGCTGCATTCCATACAAAATTCGTCTATGTACAGGCTTAAGACCGTCTCTTACATCCGGCAGTGCACGGCCTACGATTACGCTCATAGCATAATCTATATACGAATTTTTCATTTCATCGTATATTTCTTGTTCTATAATTGTGCTGTTATCTAATAAATCTGCCATTTTGTCTTCCTTCTACTGTTAAATATCGAGGTTCTTTACGTATTTTGCGTTCTCTTCGATAAAGGCTTTTCTTGGTGGGACTTTATCTCCCATGAGCGTTGTAAAGATTTCGTCAGCTGCCTGTGCATCATCTACCGTTATTCTGATCAATGTTCTCTTGTTATAATCCATCGTTGTGTCCCAGAGTTGATTTTGATCCATTTCCCCGAGGCCCTTGTAACGTTGTATTTCAATCTTGGCATTTGGGTTTTTCTCTTTCAAGTCAGTCAAGAGAGCGTTTTGCTCTGCGTCTGAATACGTATACCATTCTTTCTTGCCTTGCTTTGCCTTAAAGAGCGGCGGCTGCGCTGCATATACATATCCACCTTCAACCAAAGGTCTCATATATCTGAAGAAAAAGGTAAGAAGCAACGTTCTAATATGGGCACCGTCAACATCAGCATCGGTCATGATAATTATCTTATGATATCTGAGTTTATTGATATCGAATTCATCTCCAAAATTACAGCCAAAGGCTGTTATCATATTTTTAATTTCTTCCGAAGCCAACACTTTGTCCGATCTTGCCTTTTCAACGTTAAGAATTTTTCCTCTTAATGGCAAAATAGCCTGTCTTCTTCTGTCTCTTCCATTCTTAGCACTTCCTCCAGCAGAGTCTCCCTCTACAAGAAATATTTCTGACAAAGCTGGATCCTTCTCGGAACAATCTGCTAATTTTCCCGGAAGAGATGTTGTTTCGAGTGCTGATGTCTGGCGAGTAATTTCTCTTGCTCTTCTTGCTGCTTCACGTGCTCTTTGTGCAGTAAGACACTTCTTCACGATGTCCTCTGCCTGTTTCGGGTCTTCTTCAAGGAAATAGGTAAGCTGTTCAACAGTATTGGTTTCAACAAATCCTTTAATTTCTGAGTTGCCAAGCTTTGCTTTAGTCTGTCCTTCAAATTGTGGCGATGCCAGCTTAACCGATACAATCGCAGTCAATCCCTCGCGGACGTCTTCTCCAGTAAAAGAACTATCATTCTCTTTAAGGAACTTATTCTTTTTTGCATAGTCATTAATAGCCCTTGTCAATGCTGATTTAAGACCTGTCTCGTGAAAACCTCCCTCATTGGTATGTATATTGTTAGCATACGAAAGAATGAGCTCGCTGTATCTATCTGTATACTGCAAAGCGACCTCGACCTCATACGTCTTTTTCTTGGCCTCATAGTAAAAAATCCTTTTGTTAATAGGATCTTTATTCTTATTAAGATATGCAACAAACTCTTTTATTCCACCTTCATAGTGAAAGCGGTCTTTTCTATGTGGGCTTACTCTTTTATCTTCAAGGGAGATAGCAAGGCCTTTGCTTAAGAAAGCCATTTCTCTAAGTCGACGCTGTAATATTTCATAATCATATATCACTTCGTCAAAGATGGTCGGGTCAGGCCAGAACTGCGTCCTTGATCCTGTTTTACTCGTCTTATATTCACCGACAACCTTCAAATCTGTAGCAGTCTCCCCCTTAAAGTATTCCTGTTCGTAGATTTTATTATCTCTTTTAACCTGAACTACCATATGAGTTGAGAGAGCGTTTACAACGGATGCTCCTACACCGTGCAACCCTCCCGAAACTTTATAACCACCATCTCCTCCAAATTTTCCTCCGGCATGGAGTTTAGTATGAATAACCTGAACAGCAGGTATTCCCATCTTGGGATGAATATCTACTGGCATTCCTCTTCCATCATCCTGAACCACTATTGAATTATCAGGTTCTATAGATATTGTGATGTTTTTACAGTATCCGGCAAGTGCCTCATCTACTGAATTGTCTACAATCTCATAAACCAAATGATGCAGTCCCGATGATCCTGTGCTCCCAATATACATACCCGGTCTTAGTCGGACTGGTTTCAGCCCCTCTAAAACCTCAATTTGACTAGCACCATATTCTTGTTTTGATTTCATTATGTTCTTCCTTCTCTTATTTTGATAACGCCGACTCATTCTGGTTATATCGGCATTTACAATATTTACTTGCTTCAAAAATTATGCTTCTCATTTTTTAACGTCGTTATTTTACCATATAAGCGTCTTTTGTGCAATAAAACAACAGTATGTTGTGTTTTTGCAAAAAGCTCTTAAATCGAAGATTTTTGCGTTTTATGCACAATATACCATTTTTTATATACTTTCAGATTCTTGTGGTTAATATTTATCCACTCTGGTCATTGTACCGTCTTCGACTCTAAAAAGAGTTCCTCCTTCCAAATCTCTTATAACCTTATCGTTGATTTCTGCTGATGTAATAAAGAGCTGTACGTCATCAATTTCACTCACTAAAAACCTCTGTCTATCTAAATCAAGCTCTGAAAAAACATCATCCAGCAGTAGGATAGGATTTTCTTCCATAATCATTTTGGCCATCCTAATCTCTGCCAACTTTAGAGCAAGTGCAATCGTTCTCTGTTGCCCCTGAGATCCGTATTTTTTTGCATCCTTTCCATTTATATAGAATTCGAGGTCGTCCCTATGCGGACCAATCGTTGCACTTCCCGCATAAATATCCTTCTCTCTTCTGTGACAGATTTGTTTGTATAAAATTTCTCTGCCTTCCGGTACAGTTACAAAATCGCACGTTGTTTTATATTCTACTCGAAGATCTTCACGATCTCCCGATATCTTCCTCACTATTTCGGATGCCTCTGCAGAAAGCATCTCAACAAAATCCTTTCTATATCTGATTATTTCATATGCAGTATCTGCCAGTTTTCTATCATAGATATCAAGCATTTCTTCATTGAACCTGCGACTGTTGTCATAGCGATTACGCGTTTCTTTTAACTGATTTCCCGGTTCTTCTTTTTTCTCACTGAGCTCCTTTCCCATAACAAGGGCTTCATTTAACACCAAATTATCAGCTCTGGTAAAAGTCTTCTTGCTGACATTGAAATATCCTTTGAGCAAAGCATTCTTCTGGCGCAGGGTTTCACTATACTCCCTGAGCACCTCATAATATCTCGGTCGTATTTGCGATATTTCACTGTTAATAAATGTCCTTCTTCTCTCCGGACTGTCTTTGATAATGCGTAAATCGTCAGGCGAGAACATAATTACCACTATAGTGTTCAAAAGGTCTGATATCTTTTTAATAACCTTTCCATCTTTTTTTATCATTTTCTTGCCATCAGGCCTTATAACTATATTTATCTTTTTATCGAGATTATCGCTTACAATTTCTATACCTATATGTCCTTGATTTGCACCAAACGAAACCATCTCTCCTGCATTGTTAGTTCGAAAAGATTTCGCAAACGCTGTCATATATATAGCTTCAATAAGGTTTGTTTTCCCTTGTGCATTTTCGCCAACTATAATATTTCGGCTCTTATCGGGAACAATTTCTAAGCTTTTGTAATTTCTAAAGTTTTCAAGGATTATTTTTTCTATCCTCATTCCTTACTGCTCCTATTTCTTTTATTCCATCCTTTTTATAAATAAAATCTACCTTCATTATACTCTAATTTTATTCTGATATGATATAATGTTCTTATCTATGACAGTAGGTTTTCATACCTCAATACTCATTTAATACTATAAGCGATTGGAGACAGGTTATGAACAACAAAAGAGGGGGACTAGGAACAAAATTTATTTTGATTCTCATACTCATGCTTGCCTCGGCGGCAGGTGGTGCCTATGCTTACAGAACCATAGACGGCCAGATGGCTGTTCGTGAAGCAAATAAAATCATTGCAAAAGTTGAGATCTCTGACTATGACAGTTTTGAGTCAGGCACGATTCAAGAATATATTGATAAAGCAACAAAAGATCTTGAAACCACTAAGACACGCAAAGAAGCTTACGAAATCCTCACTGACTTCAACGATGATGTTTCAAAGGTTCTCACTTCCGCGCAAAAAGAGCTCCAAGCAGCTAGAGATGCAAATAATCAATCTGAGAACTTATCCAACAATACAGAAAATGATACCCCTATCAGTGGACTGTTTGATGGTTTGCTTAAAGACGATAGCGCGAATAAAAATAACAACAGTACCGATGCATTTAGGTAAACATAACCTAACCTCTTATAAAGCATCTCGTTAAGTTATTTCCATTTCACGTTAATGCCACTACCATTACATATGGAGGAAAATTATGAAGAAAAAGAATATTTTTAGCATCCTTGCAGTATCCATTCTCCTTATTAGCATGCTTTTGACAAGCTGTGGATCTACTAATACACTGGAAAGCTACGTAAACAGCGATAAAGATCTGAAGAAGCAGATTAAGGAAATAGGTGATACCAACGGACTTACTGTTGAAATTAAAGGTAACGATGTTATATACATCTTTGATCTCTCCACTCTTGGCGTAACAGATGAACTTATTAAAGGTAACGAATTAAAAGATTCTCTCGAAGAGGCTCTGACTGGTCAAAGCGCAACATTTAAAAGTATCGTTTCTACACTCGAAGATGAAACTAAAATCAATGATATTAGAATTATTGTCAACTATATCTACAAAGGTGATACAATTGTTACGAAGTCTTTTGAAAATTAATAAGGTAAGTTTATCTCTATAATTTCTTTTCTCATTAAAGGTAAAAAGCCTGTGCTCAGCAAGTTAAAGCATAGGCTTTTTATTATTCAAGAATTTATTTATCTAATGATATCTCCAACTCCATTAAGTATCAAATTTGGTTTGTAAGCAAAATTTTCAACAGTTTCTCTGGTTGAAACGCCGGATAGCACCAATATTGATTGTAATCCCGTTTCTATTCCTGCAATTATATCCGTATCCATTCTATCGCCTATCATAACCGCTTCGGATGAATGAACTCCTAACATTTCCAATCCTGTCCTCATCATAAGTGGGTTGGGTTTGCCCACATAGTAAGCCTGTTTTCCTGTAGTAGCCTCAATTGGTGCAACTAAGGCCCTGCATGCAGGAACAAAACCTCCTTCAGCCGGAGCCGTTAAGTCCGAATTTGTTGCAATCAGCTTTGCTCCATTATTAACAAGATTCATAGCTATATTTATATGATTAAAACTATAGTCCACCGTTTCTCCGATAACGACATATTCAGGATTCACATCATTTATTGTTATTCCGTATTCGTATAAAGCATTATACAGTCCATGATCACCTATTACATAAGCGCTGCAATTCGGAGCCTGTTTATTCAGAAATTTAGCCGTAGAAAGTGCACTTGTGTAAAAATGGCTTTCCTCAATATCCAGCCCCATTCTTAATAATTTTTCTCTCAATTCTCTTGGAGATCTGTTGGAAGCATTTGTGAGAAATAAAAACTTTTTTTCATTTTTATAAAGCCATTCTACAAATTCTTTTACTCCATTTAACAACTTATCCCCATGGTAAATTACACCATCCATGTCACATATAAAACCTTTTTTTTCCATTATTTTATTTTTCATTATATATTTTTCATTCCCCTTTCTTTATAAACTAATACATATATTAATAGTCAGGATTTTTTTAATATTAAATATCTATACAATACAATGCTTAAATCTTTTTTCAGATTGATTATATCATGTGTACATTTTAAATTGATTTAGTTGAAAAAATATTACAAAAGCATTGAATGTATATTGCAAATAAAAAGTCAGCTTTTTTTCTGGTTAGCTGACTTGTTGGATTTTTGTATTTAGTTTAAAAGACTTAAGCTATTTAGTCTCTATAATAACTCTACGATAAGGTTCCTTACCTTCACTCCTTGTTTTGACTTTTCGATTATTCTGCAAAGTACAGTGAATAACTTTTCTCTCATAAGGATTCATTGGCTCAAGTGTAACCGGTCTTCCGCTTTTCTCTACTTTACCTGCTATTCGATTTGCTAAGTTTTCAAGAGTTTTTTCTCTCTTTGTTCTGTAATTTTCAGCATCCAAAATGACTCTTATATATTTTTCTTCATCCTTGTTTACCATATAGCTTGCAAGACACTGAACTGCATCTAGAGTACTTCCTCTCTTTCCAATTATTGTTCCTGTATCTTTACCTGTAATTTCAACATAAATCAATTCATCATTTTTTTTGACATTAAAAGATAATTCTATTCCCATCTGCTCTGCTATATCACTAAGAAACTTTTCCACAGGATGATTCTCAACGGACTCAAGCTTCTTAACTTCCTCTAAAATTTTATCCTCTAAAGATAGTGTATATCTTCTAGCCTTTACAGATTTTTGAGTTCCCTTTTTTCTTGTTTCAACCTTTTCTCTTGCATCTGCATCTTCTCGTTCTTCTTTTTCATATTTATCGTAATCTGCTCTTACTTCTTTAGGTAGTTTTTGTGCCGCATTTTCCGGGAGTCCAGCAAGTATAGCGTCTATATCGTCAAAAGTTGCCTTTTCTTTAGATACAACACCCATATCTTCTTTGGCAATTACTCTTACCTTTGCAAGCTTAGATCCTATTCCTAAGAAACCGCTTGCGGATTCTTCAAGTATTTCTACCTCTACCTCATCTCTTTCGAGCTTGAGATCTTTAAGTGCGAGCTTAACCGCAGTTTCTACATCCACTCCCCATTTTTCTGAAGATCTCATTAATTATAACTTCCTTTCATTCTTGCTCTTCTTTTGCGAGCAATCTCTTTCTCTGCTTTTGCAGTAAGCTTTCTTCTATCGCTTTCTTCTTTCATCTTATCCTTTATCTTATTAATTCTAAGATTAAAGAATATTTGCATAAACTGTCCTCCTGCCCAGTAAATGGCAAGTCCTGCAGGATATGATCTTGCAAGCCACAATATACTGATAGGAAAAAAGTATTTCATTACAGCATTCATTGCTTGATTTTGTCCCGGAGATGCTCCAGGTTGCTGTGTCATTGCGCTATTCATACTAAATGCGAAGAATGTTGCTATACCTGCTGCAAGAGGAAGTACCCATATATCCGGTTGTGCCAAATCCTTAATCCACAAAAAAGCTTCGTGATTAGCAAACATCATCTCACTACCGGCAGGCATATACTTCATTGGATTTCTTAAAAGCGCAAAAAGACCCATAATTATTGGGAACTGAATAAGCATCGGTAAACATCCGCTCATCGGATTAAAACCGGATTCAGCATAAACCTTTTGCATTTCCTCATTCATCTTTTCTTTATCGTCAGCATACCTACGCTGTATATCCTTGGTTTTTTCTGACATATCTCCAAGATTTGCAGTAGATTTGATTTGTTTTGCATACATAGGATACAAAGCGACCTTAACTATTACTGTTAAAATAATCAAGGAGATTCCGTAATTTCCTACCAATTTATAGATTAACATCAGAAAATATCCGATTGGTTTTGCAATAATTCCCATTAAATTTCTCCGTTCTATGGCACAGGGTCATACCCACCCGGGCGTCCCGGATGACATCTTAATATTCTTCTTATACCAAGCCAACTACCTTTTAATGCTCCATATTTTTCTACAGCCTCTATAAAATACTGACTGCAAGTTGGTCTGTATCTACAATGTCCTCCCAAATATGGGGATATGCCTATTTGGTACGCCCTCACCAAACTAATCATTATCTTTTCAATAAATCTTTTTTTTCTAACCATTTCTTTTATTTATTCCCGACTTTTTTTCTATAAGACCGCAATTTATCAAAGCCCTCTTCATCGATGCTTCAACTTCACTTTGTCCACTATTTAAAATATTTCTTCTTGCTACAAATATTACATCGTAACCTAAACGAAGCTCTTCTTTCAAAACCCGAAAAGATTCTCTCATAAGCCTGCGTGCTCTATTTCTCTCAACAGAATTTCCTACTTTCTTGCTTGCAACAAATGCAACTCTGTTGTATTCGAATTGATTCTTCTTATAAAGAACAACTGTATACTGGCTTCCTTTTGAACTTCCTCTTTTATATACTTTGTTGAAATCCGATTGGTTTCTTAATGTGAATTTTCTTTGATCTCTCATCGGGATACCATTCGACTAAGCTGTTAATGCTTTTCTGCCTCTTAATCTTCTTCTTTTAATAACTTTGCGACCACTTGGAGATGCCATTCTTTTACGAAAACCGTGCTCCTTCAATCTCTGTCTTTTTTTTGGTTGATAGGTTCTTTTCATTTTAATACTCCTTAATTTCTTATCTTTGTAATAACTATTATTAGGTTGCTCTCTAAATTCCAAAAGCATACATGCCAAAACATTATAATTTAAGGACTTTTACAAGTCAAATTTTAAACAACTTCTTGAGCATTTATTAATCTTTTTCTTGTGTCTAAATAAAAAACATTCTTTACAAAAAGATAGTTATACACAACATGTGGTATCTCCTTTAATTTATTAACAATTTTATTAACAATATGTGGAAAACTTTCTTTTTGATATATAACTTACTTTAATTTTCTTCATTTTAAGCATTTGAATATGTGGATATCTTTATGTAAAATATGTTAATAACGATTAGGAGATACATTTGGATAAAAACAAGATATGGGAAACAACACTTAATTTCCTCAAAGCAAATACAACTGATTTAAGCTACAATACCTGGATAGCTCCTCTGTATATTAAAAAAATTGAGGAAGAAACGGGTATTATTTATCTTGCTTGGACTAATCAACCGGGACTTATAGATCATATCAATCAGCATTACTTACAACAGATTGAAAATTCTCTTAATAATTCCTTAGATAAAAATTACAGAGTTATTATTAAGCATGATAAAGAATATGAAATACCCAAAATTGATACCATAAATAAAAAAAATACACTTAATCAAGAAAATCTGTTTAATCCCAGATTTAATTTTGAGAATTTCGTTGTTGGAAACTCTAATAAATATGCACATGCTGTTTCAGTTGCAGTAGCTGAAAATCCGGGAGATATATATAATCCTCTTTTCATTTATGGTGGCTCAGGGCTTGGAAAAACTCATTTAATGCAAGCGATAGGTGTTCATATAATAAGAAATAATCCATCAGCAAAGGTTTTATATGTTTCTTCTGAAATGTTCACGAATGAAATGATATCAGCTATTAATGATAATAAAACTAGAGTTTTCCGTAATAAATACAGAAAACTAGATGTTTTACTTATCGATGATATTCAATTTCTAGAGGGTAAAGACGCTACGCAAGAAGAATTTTTTCACACATTTGAAGCACTTTATCAAAACAACAAACAAATTATTATAACAAGTGACTGCCCACCTGTAAGTTTAAAAGGTCTTGATGAAAGACTAAGAACTAGATTTAGCTGGAATATGATAGCTGATATACAACCTCCAGATTATGAAACAAGAGTTGCTATTCTTAAGAATTTAGTCGATAAATCAGATGTTGAAATGAATTCTTCTCTTTATCAAGTTATTTGTTTTATTGCAGAACAAGTAAAAGATAATATAAGAGAGCTTGAAGGTGCTTATAATAGAGTTATAGGATTAACCCAGCTTCTCGGAGAAAGTATAACTATTGAGAGTGCAGAAAACATACTAAAAGATATTATTAGTGACAATGATCAAGCTATTGCACCAGAAAGAATAAGAACTATTGTTGCTCAGCATTTTAAAATTAAATTATCAGATATGGATTCTCCAAAAAGAAATGCTGAAATTGCTCTTCCAAGACAAATTGCAATGTATTTATGCAGAGTAACAACTGATCTTTCTCTAAACAATATAGGAAAATTATTTGGAAACAGACATTATTCAACAGTAATACATGCAGTTGAAAAAATTACAAATGATTTAAAAAGAGATGAAGAATTAAAAAATAATTTAGAAATTATAAATGCAAAATTAAAATCAAAAAAAAGGTAATTTATTTTTCAACATGATTTCCATAAATTATTGATATACTTATTAACATAAAATAACTGTTAAACTTATTGAAATTTCTATCAGTTTAACAGTTATAGAAGTTATCAACACTGCCTACTATTACTACTAAAATTATTTATATAATAATAAAGAGATTTTCTCTTAACTATCCGTATAATACTATCAAAAAAGAAAAGGAACAGAAATGAAATTTTATTGTAATAAGAATGAATTAAATAAGGCTTTAAGCAATGTTTCTCATTCAGTGCCGGTAAGAACAACTACAAGTATACTTGAGGGAATACTTGTGGAAATTAAAGATGAAAAGATGGTTCTTACAGCGACCGATACAACAATGATCATTGAAACAACTATATCGGTTTACTGTGATGACGAATTTTCTTTTGTTGTTCCTGCAAAACTTTTTTCAGGAATTATAAGTAAACTTCCCGAAGAAGAAATAATGATGGAATATAATCCGAAAAAGGAGAAACTAAATATAAAATCGGGAGGATCAAATGCGGATATTATATGTTTCAAATCTGACGATTTTCCGAAGATAAAAATTCAAGATGGAGAAAATGTAATATTTCTAAATAAAGAAGATGTAAAGAAAATAATAAAAAAAACAGCTTTTAGTGCCTCAAGTGATGAATTCAATGGAATTCTTACAGGAGTTTTACTTCAAATTGAAAATAAAAATATGAAAATGGTAGGTGTGGATCCTTTCAGAATAGCGACATATAATATTGAAATTGAAAACGAAGAATCTGTTAGTGTTGTTATTCCTGCAAAACTCATAAATGATGTTTCCAAAATAATAAATGATGAAGGCGAAGAAAATATGTCTCTGGAGATATCAGAAAAAAAAGTTATTATGAAATTCGACAATAATAAGGTTATAATAAATACTTTTACAGGAAAATACATTGATTATGAAAGAATAATTAATAAGGATGGCAATATAAATGTAAGAGTGAAAAAAGATGATTTATTAAAAAGTATAGATAGAGCATCATTGCTAACGTCTTTACAAAATAATAATCTAATAAGATTTAATATTGAAAACAATGTTATTATTATTAATTCTCTGAACGAAGAAGGAAATATAGAAGAAAAAATAGAAGTAATAAAAGAAGGTGAAGATATTCAAATTGGATTAAATTCAAAATATCTTAAGGATGTATTGAGTGTAATTGAAGAAGAAGAAATAATAATGAATATGAAAGATAGTACAAGTCCATGTATTATAAAGCCTCTAAAAGGGGAAACATATAAGTATCTCATTCTGCCTATAAGATTGAGTTAAAAAATTATCACTTTCAACAATATAAGGAGTTTAGATAGTGATTGATTATACAGAGGGATTAGGAAAAGAATATCATATAGGTTTAAAAAAAGGTGATGTTGGGAAATATGTAATCCTTACAGGTGATCCACAGAGATGTGTTAAGATTGCTAAATATTTTAATAATCCTAATAAGGTATGTGAAAATAGAGAATATGTAACATATACAGGTGATATTGATGGAATAAAGGTAAGTGTTACAAGTACTGGAATAGGAGGTCCTTCTGCTTCTATTGCACTGGAAGAGCTGGTTAATATTGGTGCAAAATTTTTTATAAGAGTTGGAACTTGTGGAGGAATGCAACTTGATGTAGAAGGTGGAGATATTATTATTGCAACAGGATCTGTTAGGATGGAGGGAACCACTAAAGAGTATGTTCCTATTGAATATCCTGCAGTTGCAGATAATCAAATAACCAATGCTTTGATAGAATCAGCAAAGAAAAGTAAAATAAAATACCATGTTGGTGTTATTCAAAGTAAAGATTCATTTTATGGAGAACATCAACCGGAAAAACATCCTGTAGGTAAAGAATTAATTTCAAAATGGGAAGCATGGATTAAAATGGGATGTCTTGCTTCAGAAATGGAGTCAGCAGCACTTTTTATTACAGGTATGTATAGAAAAGTAAAAGTTGGTTGTTGTTTATTAGTTCTAGCAAACCAAGAAAGAGAAAGGGAAGGTCTTACGAACAATCAAAACCATGATACTGATCCAATGATTAGAATAGCAGTAGATTCAATTAGAAATCTTATAGTACAAGAAAAAAATAATATCTAAAAATACACATAATATAAAAAAACAGTGATTCAAATATATGAAAAGCTGTTATTTTTATATAATAATATTAAGATATGAATAATTATATTATGATAATGATATAAAAAAACATAAATTTATAAAAAATATAATAATTATGATATTATAATTAAGTCGATATAATGAATTAGTTATACAAGAAGAAAAGAGGAAAAAAATGTCTGAAACGATAGCAGCAATTTCAACAGCTCCTGGAGAAGGTGGTATAGGAATTGTAAGGGTTAGTGGAGAATCCAGTAAAGAAATAATGAGCAGAGTTATGGATAATTTTCCTGATAATGTTAAGCCAAGAAATGCTTATTTTGGTAAAGTAACTGATGGAAAAGAAATAATTGATGAGGCTATTTTTATATATATGGAATCGCCATCTTCTTATACAGGAGAAGATATGTTAGAAATACAGGCGCATGGGAGTAATGTTTCTCTAAAAAAAATTCTTCGTGCTGTATTGAATTGTGGAGCTTATGGAATAAGAATAGCAGAACCTGGGGAATTTACAAAAATTGCATTTTTAAACGGGAAAATGGACTTATCTCAGGCAGAAGCTGTAATAGATATTATAAAGGCAAAAACCGATTTATCTCTTGAAATTGCAGAGAGTCAAATTGAAGGAAGATTGGGAAATTCTATAAGAAAAATGAGAGAAAATCTTCTTGATATATTAGCAAAGATGGCTGTAAATATTGATTATCCTGATGAAGATATAGATCAAGTTGTTAATGATGAATTTGTGAATCAAATTAGATGGGTTTTATTGGATGTTGATGAATTATTAGATACTGCATCAATTGGACGTATTGCTAGAGAAGGAATAAAAATAGCGATTGTAGGTAAGCCAAATGTAGGTAAAAGTTCATTGATGAATGCACTACTTGGAGAAGGAAGGGTTATTGTTACAGATATACCTGGAACAACAAGGGATACAGTCGAAGAAAGCGTTTCTCTTGGTGGAATACCTATAGTACTTATAGATACTGCTGGTATAAGGGATACTGATGATCGTGTTGAAAAAAAAGGAATAGAGAAAACAGAACAAGCAATAGCTTCTGCAGATATGGTAATGCTTGTTATTGATAGAAGTTCAGATCTTGAGGATGAGGATAATAGAATAATTAAATTCGTTGAAAAGATGAATGGAGAAAAAATACTCGTTGTTCTTAATAAATCTGATCTTGGAGAATCAATAGATGAGGATACTATTAAGAAAAAAATTTCCGGCGTAACTGTTGTAACAACAGCACTTACAGAAAAAAAATCTTTAGAAGCAGCACTAAAAGTTTCAGAAGCTGTAGGAAAAATGTTTGGAATAGGTAATATTAATCCTTCCGAATCAAATATTGTTACCAATGAAAGACAAATACAAATGTTAAAAAATGCAAGTATGAATCTAAGTGATGCTATAACAATGCTTCAAAATGGGGAATCAATTGAAATTGCAGAGCTTTCAGTGCATTATGCTTATGATTCTCTGGGAAAAATTATAGGAGAAGAGGCAGGAGAAGAAATATTAAACACAGTTTTTAGTAAATTTTGTCTTGGAAAATAATGGAAGAAAATATAGAAAGAAATAATAATGAATACGAAATAATTGTTATAGGAGCAGGCCATGCAGGATGTGAGGCTGGTCTTATTGCATCTAGAATGGGTAAGAAAACTGCAATGTTTTGTACAGATATAGAATCCGTTGCAATGATGCCATGTAATCCTTCAATTGGAGGAACAGGTAAAGGGCACCTTGTAAGAGAAATTGATGCATTAGGCGGAGAGATGGGTGTTAATACTGACAAAACATTAATACAATCTAAGATGTTAAATACATCTAAGGGTCCTGCAGTCCACTCTCTAAGAGTTCAGTCAGACAAAAGATGCTATCATGAAGAAATGCTCAAGACAGTAAAAAATCAAGATAACCTTGATGTTATAGTTTCTGAAGTCGTTGATTTATTGATAGAAGAGAGTAATGTAGAAAAAGACATAGAAAATGAAGAAAAAACAATATCAAGAAAAAAAGTAATAGGGATAAAGACTGCTGATGGCAGGAAATTTCATTCGAAAGAAGTAATAATTTGCACCGGAACATTTCTTGGAGGAAAGATTTTTATTGGAGATGAAGTTACTTTATCAGGTCCTGCAGGGATGAAGCCTGCCAATGAATTTGGAGAAAATCTTAAGAAAATGGGATTTGATGTTAGGAGATTTAAGACAGGGACACCTGCAAGAATGCTAAGTGATACTATTGACTATAGTAAAATGAAAGAACAAAAAGGAGATGAAAATATAGTCCCTTTTAGTTTCTTGAATGAAGATAAAAATTTTGATATTGAACAGATTTCATGTTGGTTATCATATACGAATGAAACGACTCATAAAATAATACTTGAAAATATAGAAAAATCTGCTATGTATTCAGGGAATATAGTTGGAGTTGGAGCAAGATACTGTCCGTCAATTGAGGATAAAGTTTCTCGATTTAAAGACAGAAAAAGACATCAACTTTTTGTTGAACCTGAGGGAAGAGATACTAAATGGAGTTATATACAAGGCATGAGTTCGAGTCTTCCTTTAGATATTCAGCACCAATTTTATGCATCAATACCGGGTTTAGAACATGCGGAAATTATAAGACCTGCATATGCGATAGAATATGATTGTATTGACCCAACTACACTAAAGCCAAGCCTTGAAAGTAAGTTGTTCGAAGGTTTGTTCTGTGCAGGACAATTTAATGGAAGCTCAGGATATGAAGAGGCTGCAGCTCAAGGTCTTATTGCTGGAATAAATGCTGTAAGAAAATTAAATAAGGAAACTCCATTAATACTTGGCAGAGACCAAGCTTATATTGGGGTGTTAATAGATGACCTTGTAACTAAAGGAACTAATGAGCCTTACAGGATGATGACATCACGATCTGAATACCGGCTTCTATTAAGACAAGATAATGCTGACAGAAGGCTTACGGAGTTAGGATATAAGTATGGATCTGTAAATAATGATAGGTATGATAGATACCAAAAGAAGAAAAAAAGAGTTGACAAAGAAATTGAAAGATTGAAGAGAGTAAAGATAGATTTAAAATTATTAAAAAGATTTCTAATAAAATATGAGTGTGAAAATAAAAGTAATGAAATTAGTAAGGAAATTATCGCACGCCGAAGAAGTGATATAGAGGAAATGAACAATCAAGTTCTTGCAGATATATTGGCAAGACCAAGTATAAAGTATGTTGACCTCGCGGAAATTGACAATAATATGCCTTCATTGAGTATTAATGAACAAGCTGTTGTTGAGGTTATGATTAAGTATAGTGGATATATTAAGAAGCAAAAAACTGAAGTTGAAAAACTTCACAATTTGGAAAGAAAAAAACTTAATGAAAAAATTGACTATAATTCAATAAGAGGTCTTCGAATAGAAGCAAGACAGAAACTAACAAAAATTAAACCTTTGACTATAGGGCAGGCAAGTAGAATTTCCGGGGTATCTCCGGCAGATATTAATGTACTTCTTGTTTACTTAGAAAAAAACAGAAGAGAAAAATAAGATAGAAATATGACAACAGAACTATTAATAAAAAAATATGGCAGTGATAAAGTTAAAGATATGCTTTCATATATAGATATGATTCTTGATAGAAATAAGTATATAAATTTAACGGCCGTAAGAAACAAAGAAGACGCAATAGAAAAACATATAGTGGACTCTCTTATTATTACAGATATTCCAGAGTATATTTCGTCAGATAACATTATAGATGTAGGCACAGGTGCAGGGTTTCCGGGGATTCCTCTTGCAATAGCTAGTCCAGAGAAAAATTTTGTTCTTTTAGACTCCACATTAAAAAGACTTAAAGTTATTGAAGAATTTGCAGAAGAGTTAGATATACAAAATATAAGAACAGTGCATGCAAGAGCTGAGGAAATAGGAAGAAAGGAAGAGTATAGAGAGCAATTTGATATATGTATCTCTCGTGCAGTAGCTAATCTTAAAAAGCTTTCTGATTGGTGCTTGCCGTTTGTAAAAATAGGAGGTAGTTTTATTGCATACAAGGGAGATAATTATATTGAAGAGATAGAAGAAGCAAAAAAAAATATTAGAATGCATGGAGGAAAAATAGAAAAGATTGTTAGACTCCCATATAATGAAAATTCAATTTCTGGACATGTTTTGGTAATTATCAAAAAAATCAAATAAAAAGTTTCACGTGAAACATAAAATAAAGTATCCTGTGCCTTAATCAAGAGGTACAAGATACTTTTTTAACACATTTAAGGTCATACACTCACAAAAAACACATAGTATTAGTGGAAAAAACTGGAAAAGATCATCAAAAATGAAGTATAATATCTGGAAGTGTTTAATCGGGTAGTGTGCCCAAGGAGGTAATGGATGAGTAAAGCTATTGCTATTTTTAACCAAAAAGGCGGAGTTGGAAAAACAACAACAAATATCAATCTCGCAGCATGTCTCGCACATATGGGCAAGAAGGTTCTTATGGTAGACATTGATCCGCAAGGAAATACAACAAGTGGGATAGGTATAAAAAAAAGAAAACTCAAAGTTACTTTATATGATGCTCTTATTGATAGCTCCTTAGATGTTAGCAAGGTCATTCTTCCTACAAATACTGAAAATCTTTTTCTTCTTCCGGCAAGTGTAGATTTGGCAGGAGCAGAAGTAGAATTGGCAACACTTGAAGGTAGAGAGAGAAAACTCAAAAGAATTATCGATGAAGTTAAACACGATTATGATTATATATTGGTAGACTGTCCACCTTCCCTTGGAATCCTTACGTTAAACTCCTTAACAGCAGTGGACAGCGTGTTAATTCCTATTCAATGTGAATTTTATGCTTTAGAGGGAGTAAGCCAACTAATAAGCACAATAGAGATGGTTAAAAAAAGACTTAATCCTAATCTATATATAGATGGAGTTATTCTTAGCATGTTTGATGGCAGGACAAATTTATCTCAGGCTGTGGTAGAAGATGTGCGAAATTTTTTTGGTAAGGCAATGTATAATACTATTATTCCTAGGAATGTAAGGTTGGCAGAAGCTCCAAGTTATGGCGTTTCGATTATTACCTATGATCCTACTGCCCCCGGAGCCAAAGCATACCAAGAATTTACTAAGGAATTCTTAGCAAGAGAGAAAACAAGAAAGAGCGAGAAATAGATATGGCAAGAAAACCAGGATTAGGAAGAGGGCTTGACGCTCTCTTTGCTGATGTAGCACCTGTAAGTGAGGAAGAATATATTCAAGACGATAGGCAACTCATAGATGAGTCGAATGCGACAGAAATATTAACTGCTGCTACAAATGTGAAGGGAGAGAAAAAAGCATCAACGTCGGAAGTGCAAGAAAAGGATAGAGTACTATATATTGATATCAATGATATCAAGCCAAACAGTGCGCAGCCAAGGGTGAATTTTGATGAAAGCAAACTTAATGAACTGGCAGAGTCAATCAGAATCAATGGCGTTATACAGCCGCTGATAGTGCGTAGAGGAAAGAACGGTTATGAGATTGTTGCAGGAGAAAGACGATGGAGAGCATCTCGTATAGCCGGACTCAAGAAAGTGCCATGCATCACTCGAGACTTTGATGACAGACAAAATGCTATCGTTGCTATCATTGAGAATATGCAAAGAGAGGATCTTGATCCAATAGAGGAAGCTATGGGACTTCGTTCAATGACTGAGAAGTATGGATTTACACAAGAACAGATTTCATCTTCTTTGGGTAGAAGTCGTACATACATTGCAAACAGCATGAGACTCCTCAAACTTCCTAAAGAAATACAACAATACGTATCTAGCGGACAAATGTCTGCAGCTCACGGAAGAACTATAATTAATATAACTGATGCTGATAAACAAAGAGAAATTGCAGAAAAGATTATAAGAAAAGATTTGTCTGTCAGAGCAACAGAAAAGCTGGCAGATAAGATAAAAGATGAACTTAAACCGGATCGCAAGAAAAGAAGTAAGAAAGAAGAAAATAGCAAGACCGATGATGTTCTTGCTGTGGAAGCGGAGTTAAGGAGATTGCTCGGGACTAAGGTGAATATTATCTCCGAAAATAACAAGGGAAAAATTGAGATAGAATATTATAGTATTGATGAGTTAAATAGACTAATCGATATTTTGAGAGACTTCGCAAAGTAGAGACAATCAAAGAGGTTTAGAAAAATGGATACTAATTATGTAAGCCAGATTCCGTTACCGGCACTAGTCGTAGGAAATGACAGCATCATAAAAACCGCTAATCATCTTATGAAGAATGTTATCGTATATGAGGATATTGAGGGAGCCAACTTTTTTGCTTTAACCGGTATAAGAAGAGAAGTTTTGATGAAGGTGAACGATGAAGAAACTTTCATAACAAGAAATGACAGAACTTTCAAGCTGAGGATTAATGAAGATGCTGATATTGAAGAGGATATCGTTATTTTCTTTGATGAGATAACCGAAAAAGAGATTTTAAAGCGTAGGCTTGAGAGCGATAAGACGGTGATGCTTTTTATTAATATCGATAACTATGATGCTTTGATTTCAAGCTCTACAGAGGATAGTAGGAGAATAGTCCCTTCACAAATTGAAGGAATTGTACGTAAATGGGGAGATTCTTTTGATTCACCAATATTGAATATCGATGACGATAGATACATTATGTATACGAATCATGGAAATCTCGATAGAATGTTAGAAGAAAATTTTAGCGTTCTTGATGAAGTTAGAAAAATAGAGGGACAGATTGATTTCCCTGTTTCAATTAGCATCGGAATTGGTTCGTCCGAGATATCTATGCAAGAGTCGATGACTCTTGCGGAGGCTGCACTAGAATTGGCTCTCGGAAGAGGAGGAGATCAAGCAGTCTTTAAAAATGATGATCGGACCAAATATTTTGGAGGAACACTTCAAACTTTGGAGAAAAACAATAGGGGAAAATCAAGAGTGATTGCCCACGCCATGAAAACACTTATAAATGATGCGGATAATGTATTCATTATGGGACACAGATGGCCGGATATGGATGCATTTGGATCAGCAATCGGAGCTTACTGCATTTGCAGACATCTGGGAGCTGAAGCATATATAGTTATAGATAAATATAATGATGCTTTGGACACAATTTACGAGCAGGCAGAAGAAACTGAAGCATATAAGTTTATTAAATCGGACCGAGCTCTTCGCATGAGCACTCCAAATTCTCTGCTGATAGTCGTTGATGTAAATAGGCCCGGATTAGTAGAGAGTAAAGAACTTCTTGATTCAATGTCGAACATAGTAATTATTGATCATCATAGATTAACAGAAGATTCTATTGAAAATGCTACAGTTGCATATATTGAGTCTTATGCATCATCGGCAAGTGAATTGATGGCAGAGCTCCTACAGCATTTTTCACCAAGAAGATTTATCAATAAATTTGAAGCAGAGGCAATGCTTGCAGGAATAATGGTTGATTCAAATAACTTCTCCGGTCGCACTGGGGTAAGGACATTTGAGGCGGCGGCGTGGCTCAAAAGAGCGGGAGTTGACACCACTGAAGTTAAGAGGTTTTTTCAGATGGAAAAATCAGACTTCACCTCCAAAGCAAATGCAATAGCTAAAGCGGAATTTACCGATGAAGGGATAGCGTTTGCAATAACAAAAACTCACATGGGATCAACGCAAGTAATAAATGCACAGGTAGCAGATGAACTGCTTATGGTCAAAGGTGTCAAAGCGACATTCGTTCTTGGAGCCGATGAAACGGGACAGACTCTTATAAGTGCGAGATCTATAGGAGCCGTAAATGTTCAAACCTTGATGGAGGTATTTAACGGAGGCGGACATTTTTCATCGGCTGGAGCACAGGTGAAAGATTCAATTGAGAATGTAGAAGAAGTTCTCAAAAAACACATTAAAGAATATTTGATTAAGGAAAACACCGATCAGTAAGATTGATAAAATATAATTAGTCAGTTTCTAGAAAGCACAACAGGTTAAGAAAAAGTTTTCTTAAATAAATATAAGTATATTATGAAAACTTTAATAATATTATGAAAATAAGCATTACTACGACTAAATATTTTGAAAGACTTTAAAAATATTCAAGTCGAAGAAAAAAGAGAAGAGGAAAAAAATGGAAGTAATTTTGAAAAAAGATGTTAAAGGAACGGGTAAAGAAGGTGACCTTGTTACAGTAAGCCCCGGATTTGCACGCAACAAACTTATTCCAAGCGGAGTGGCTGTAGAGGCAACGGAAGCGAATAAAAGGGCTCTGGCTCGAGAGAAGGCTAATCTTGCACAGAAAATAGCGGAAGAAAAGATGACTGCGGAAAATCTGGCAAAATCACTGCGAGCAAAGACAATTACAGTAAAAACAAAAGTTGGAGAAAATGGGAAGCTTTTCGGCTCCATAACCTCTATGGATATAGCAAATGCAATTAACAGCCAGACTGGCTATGAAATAGATAAGAAAAAAATTGTTTTAGATAAACCAATCAAAGAAGTAGGCCTAACACAGGTAGATATTAAGCTCTATCCTGAAGTAACAGCAGTAGTGAAAATAAAAATCGAGGGTGGCAAGTAAGAACCGGAGTAAGCTATGAATGATGAGAAAAACATTAATACCTATCTTCTGCCGGCAGATATTGAAGCGGAAAAAGCTGTACTTGGAGCGATGCTCAAAAGTGGTGATGCCAGAGCCGATGTTAGTAGTATCTTGAGAGAAGAAGATTTTTATTTGACCGAACATAGAGAAATATATAAGACAATCCTTGAGATGGAACATAGGTCAATAGGAGTTGACCTTATGACGGTGTTTTCTGAACTTAAGCGCCGCAAAACAGCAGAAATAGTCGGAGGATTGACATACCTTAGCAGGCTTATTGATGAAACAATAGTCGTTTCTAATGCAAAATTTTATGCGGGGACGGTATTAGATAAATCAAAGATGAGACAGCTGATAAATGAGGCTGATCGCATCAAAGAGGCTGCATATTCAGATGAGCTGCCGCCTGAAGATATACTGGATAATGCAGAACAGAGTATTCTTGAAATTGCTCATAAGGCACAGAGAAGCAATTATACAGATATTAACGAGATTCTTGTTGAAAACATACAGGAAATACAAGAACTGGAGAAGAATAAAGGAACAATCCAAGGAATAGAAACAGGTTTTAAGAAAGTAGATGAAATTCTTGGAGGATTTCAGAAGACAGATTTGATAATTTTGGCGGCAAGGCCAGGTGTCGGCAAAACGGCATGGGCACTTAATATAGCGGAGCATGCAGCTTCACTAGGAAATAAAGTAATAGTATTTAGTCTTGAGATGGCAAATACACAGCTTGGACAAAGATTGTTGTCGATGACGGCTAATGTACCGCTTGAAAATATAAGAAACGGAAATATTTCTGCAGAAGACTGGGAAAGCTTGAGCGAAGCACAAGATAGTTTCTATGGACTTGATTTGGTTGTAGATGAAACCTCTGTTATTACTCCTATAGAAATGAAAAATAAGTGTCGCCGGTTCAAACAGGAAAGAGGTGGCCTGGATCTGGTTGTAATAGACTATCTACAACTCATGAGTATGGGAGGCTATCGTATAGAACAAAGAGAAAAAGAAATTGCTGCAATTACAAGATCCGTTAAAATAATGGCAAAAGAATTGGGTTGCGCCGTGATACTCCTTTCGCAGCTCTCAAGAGGGCCGGAACAAAGAGGAGGGGATCATATGCCAAAGCTCTCCGATTTAAGAGATTCTGGAGCGATTGAGCAGGATGCAGATATAGTCATTTTTCTAAGAAGAGCTGACTATTATGAAAGTGAAACCGATCCAGCGAATATTGACGCAACGACGGGATTGACGTGCCAGGTTAATATTGCAAAGCACAGAAATGGGCCTACAGGTATCGCAACACTGGCATGGATACCAAGATATACAAAGTTTGCAAATCTTGCCGTAGGATACGAGGAGTAAAAAATATGGCAAAGACTAAACTGAAAATCGGCGAAGAAAAGGACATTTTCCTGCATACTACAAAGGTAGAGAACCTGTTCATTAACGAGTTCCTTCCGGGTGCACCGGGAGACTATGTTAAAGTTTTTCTTTTTGGTCTAATGTATGCTCAATATAACCAAGAAGTTGGTAGAGGAAGGATGGCAAGAGCTCTAGGTATTTCAGAGGAGGATATTGTTCGAGCATGGCAGTACTGGGCAGATGAAGGAATTGTTACAATCACCAAGAGAGGTGAGGACGATAGTTATGAGATAGAGTATGTGAGACAGATTGATAATTTGTATGGACGGGGACTTTCCGATAAACAAAGAGATATTTCAGAAAAAGAGGAAATATCAGAGGAAGATAGTAATGCGGGTCTTATTGAGAAGCTTGTTAACAAGCAAATTAAATATATCTTTGATAAATATCAGATGCAATCAGGCAGGATTATGACCCGCAAAGAAACAGAAAAGCTGACAGATGCAATAAAGGTATATGGTATCGAGCCTGATGTACTCGCTTTTGCAATAGATTATTGTGCAGATCTTGATAAATATAGTGTAGATTATATATTCAAAGTTGCCCTGCGCTGGACGGAAGAGGGGTGTCGAGACATCAGCCAGGTCAAAGAAAATCTCGACAGATATAGTAAACGGAATGCAGATTATGCCACAATTTTTAAAACCATGGGATTTACCAGATTACCGAATCCGGCGGATAGAGAGCTTATGAGTAGATGGTTCGATGAAATGGGATTTACAATCAAGGAAGTGATTGAAGCTTGCAAGGCTGCAGCCGGACTGAGAGAACCTAATCTCAGATATGTAAACAAGGTTCTTGAGAACAAAATGCTTGAAAAAGGAGGCATTAAAACCTCACAAGATTACAAATCTTCACCTGCAAATACAAATTATTATAAACAAAGACAGGATTCAGGTGAGGTTTCAAAAGCAAGAGTTAGCAAGAAAGTTCTAAGGGATTACTACGATTATCTTCGTAGCGAAGCAAGTAGATGTCTGGATGCAAGGATAGATGAAGTTTGTGCCAGGGTGCCGGAGATGAGGGAAATTTTTGCATCGGAAAATGCTTTTAGCCGAGAGCTTTTGAGCCTGCAGATGGGTAAAGAAGGTATAGAGAAGAGGCAAGAACTTAGAAATAAAAGGAAATTGCTTGAGGAGAATAAGAAAGGGTTACTTAAAACAAAAGGTTATCCCGAAGATTACCTCGAGGAAAAATATAAATGTGATATTTGTAAAGACTCAGGATTTACAGATGAAGGAAGAGTATGTACTTGCAGTGAGCAACGTGCAGAAGAGGCTTATAGATGGATTCAAGAGACAAGCAGTCAAGAAAAGTAGAAGAAAAAACAGAAGAAGCAAAAAGGGTAGAGGTTTATGTTGAAAGAGGAGAGGCTCCTCAAGATGACTACGATTTGGAGTTGATGAAAGAAGCCGCTGCCGTATATGCAAGATACCTTAAAGATAAAGGGCTAGAGCCGGGGGCAGCAACATTCATTGAGCCGGAGCAGCTTAATGTTAACTTAAAAACAACAGAAGTCGAATATAAGGAGCCTGAGGTAGAAGAGCCGGAAGCTCAAGCTGGTGGAGACTTGAGAAGCGAAAAGGATGTTGAAGAACATCCGGAAAGAATAATAAAAGAACAACCCAATAAAGAAAAAAAGGTAAAAGCAGAGAAAAAAAGAAAGAAAGAAAAATCTGTAAAAAACACGAAAGAAAAAATAAAGAGAAAAAAACCTAAAAAAGAGCGGAATGAAAAGCTGCAAAAGGAAGGTATTTTAGTCGAAAAAATCCTATCAGCGCCGATTGATATGCATGATAAGTTGCAGGTTAAACTTGATGGAGTTATATCAAGATTTGCGAGAGATTTCATTACGGAAACGCATAATATTATATCAATATATAAAAACTCAAAAAAAGTCATAGGACGAGGAGTTCTTGTAATGGGATTGATATGTGCGTTTATTCTCGTATTGTTTGATAACTATACAGTATATGAGTATGCATATAATGGCAAAGTACTCGGTTATGTGGATAGCCAAGAAGATGTTACAGATATTCTGGATATAACAGGAGAAAAGCTCTCTGAAGCAAGAGAAAATGAAAAGGAAGTTAAGTTTGAAGCCAATGAAAATATCACATTTAATCTCGTAGATGGTAGAGAGAAAAGCACTGATGATTCTGATACGGCAGTGAACAAGCTAATTTACATGACGGATATAGAAACGGAAGCCTTTGGAATTTATGATGGCGGCAATCTTGTTACAATCGTTGAGAGTAAAGTGGCAGCAGAAAAGCTCCTTGGACAGGCAATGAATATACTGAGTACCCCTGATACAGGGATGGAACTCCTGGAAGCGGAATTCAGCAATAGCCTTGATATACAGCCTATTAATGTACTTCTCTTCAGTGTACAAAGCAATAATAAAGCGAAGAAACAGATGACGAAAGGCGGTGAAGCGGAGTTTTATCACATTGTAGAGGAAGGTGAAAGTTTGGATAGCCTTGAAACTACTTTTGGTGTAAATGCCGCTAATATATATGATGGAGAAAATAAGGAAGCAGTTTCGTTTGTAGAGCAGGGCGATAAGGTTTGCATAAGAAAAGATATAAAACCTGTTAGCATTAAGATGGTAGAATCCGGAAAAATGAGAGAAAAAATAGAATACGAAACCATTAAGAAAAAATCCAAAGAATACTATAAGGGAGATACTCACGTTGAGCAAAAAGGTATAGATGGAATACAAATATTTGAAGGAACTTTAACTAAAGTAGGAGGAGAAATTACAGATCGAAAGACTGACAATATAGAAATTATTAGAGAGAAGCAGGATAAAATAATTCTTATTGGTACGGCGAAAAGACCTAAAACTGCACCGACAGGAACCTTTGCAATGCCGGTTAAAAGCTATGTACTATCATCCTATTTCGGACCAAGATGGGGAAGAATGCATACAGGTATTGATATGGCCAATTCAATGGGAACACCTATATATGCAAGTGACGGTGGTACCGTAATAAGGGCTGAGGACTATGGAGGGTATGGACTCTGTATAGATATTGACCATGAAAATGGGCGAGTAACAAGATACGGGCACTGCAGCGCTTTGTTGGTAAATGCAGGAGACAAAGTATACCAAGGACAAAATATTGCTTTGATGGGTAATACCGGACGAAGCTTCGGATCTCATCTCCACTTCGAGATAATACTGAACGGTTCTCCGGTAGACCCATTGCCGTTACTAGGACTTTAGGAAAGGTATTAAGTTGACAGGAAGAAACGCAAAGAACAAAAGCATAAAAAGCGAAGGGCTTGCTGCAAGAATGACAGAAAAGAAAGAGAATGTCAGCAAGAAGCGTAAGAAAGTCGCTATAGTTATTGTGTGTGCTGTTTTGTTGGTGGGGGTTCTGTATGGAAGGAGTATAATAAAGCTCAAAGCAGAGAATGCGAAATTGCAGAAACAACAAGAAGAGCTGACAAAGCAGAGAAATGAAATAAAACAAGAACTTAAAGATGTTAACAGCAAGGAATACATCAAGGAAGAAGCGAGACGTCAATTGAGACTACTAAATCCTGGAGAAATAATGTTCCTTTTCAAAGACTCGGGAGAGAGTGACACCAAAGATAGCGGAAATCAATAATGTGTGAAGACTATAAGAAGCTTAAAATTAGCCAGGCAATCGTCGTAGAAGGAAGAGATGATGTCGATGCTGTATCTCAAGCATGTGATGCCCTTATAATACCAACCCATGGCTTTGGCATAACCTCTGAAACCCTGGAAGTTATCAAAAAGGCATATGAGGAAAAAGGAATTATTATACTTACCGATCCGGATTCTGCCGGAGAGGAAATCAGGAAGAAATTGACTGAGAGATTCCCAAAAGCTTTACAGGCCTATGTGCAACGAGAAGACGCTCTTGCAGGGAAAGATATAGGGGTTGAGAATTCCAATAAAGAAATAATTATCGAATCGATTATTAAGGCTATAGATATGGCAGTAAGGCTTACAACTCAAGAATTACCGGTGATGCATCACGTTACTATGAATGATTTGGTTGTCTTGGGACTGGCAGGAGAGGAATACTCATCCAAGTTAAGAAGCAAGGTTTGCGGAAGGCTTGGAATAGGATATGGAAATACAAAAACTATGTTAAAGAAGCTGAGAGGCTTCGGAATCGGAAAGGATGAGCTTGAAGAAGCAGTCAGGGAAAGCAAAAAAAGAGAAGACTTTCGATAAGTCCGGAAGAGCGAAAACAAATAGATTGTCGGGAAGTATTAAGCCACAGAAGAGTCTTGGTCAGAATTTTCTCGTAGACGAAGGCGTGGTTGAGGCTATAATTGAAGGCAGCAATGTCAATCAAAATAGCCTCGTCATTGAGATTGGTCCCGGGACGGGCGTTTTGACTTGTCCTCTGGCAGACAGGGCAGGCAAAGTAATAGCAATTGAACTCGATGAGAGGATGATATCACCACTGCGAGTAAAAACTTTCAGCTACGGAAATGTTTCAATAATACACGAAGATATTCTTAAAGTTGATTTGAATAAATTGATAGAAGAAGAACTTCAGGTAGGCAACTTAAACAATGTAAGAGTGGTTGGTAACCTACCTTACTATATAACAACACCAATTATTATGAAGCTTTTAGAGTCCAATTTAAATGTTGATAGCATAACTGCTATGATGCAAAAGGAAGTTGGCGATAGAATTGCTGCAGAGCCGGGAACAAAGCTTGCCGGTGCGATAACGTACTCGGTGAATTATTATGCCGAGGTTACGAAAGTTATTGATGTAGAAAGAGAAAGCTTTTTTCCTATACCAAAAGTGGATTCTGTTGTCCTAAGAATGGATTTGCGTAAAGGAAAAGCTGTTCATGTGACTGATGAAACCTTTTTATTCAAATGTATTAAAGCAGGGTTTTCTCAGAGAAGAAAAACTCTGCTGAATTCCTTGACCGCCTTAGAAAATTACAAAAAAAATGAAATAGAAAAAGCCCTCACGCTTGCGGGGATAGAAAAAAATCGCAGAGCGGAGAGCTTAAGTATGGAGGAATTTGCCTCTTTGGCAAAAGTCCTTCAGGAGGAATAATTTGTTAGATAAGATAAAACGCATACCTGCATTGTTTCTTTTGATGCTGAAGAGAATAGGACAAAGACTGAGAAAGGTTTTTCTCAAGATATTTCCGAGAAGAGCAGCAAAATATTTTGATGCGGATCTTCACGAAGTAAAATATATATTTTTGATGCTGTTGTATGCTTTTGTTATAAATCTTTATATTGAGTGGATAGCAAGACTCACGACAGGTTTTTTTGAGGGGTTACTGTGGATGCTTAGGCATCCTCTAATCTTCTCTTATAATATGTTGATTATTTTCTGCACTATGACATTAGCTCTATTATTTAAGAGAAGACGATTTGCATGGTTTATGATTTCTCTTGCTTGGATTCTTATTGGAACGGCGAATGGCATTATTAAGTTATCAAGAATGACACCTTTTACCCTCTACGATATGCAAAATCTTAAAGATGGACTTACCATTGCAACGACATATTATGCAATCTGGACACTAGTACTAATAGCTGCAGGAATTATAGCCGGGATTTTCGCAATAGTGCTTATCTTTCTAAGAAGCGAGAAATGGAGAAATATTAAATACTCCAAGAGCATATCTGCGATACTTCTAACAATCATCGTAACCGCAGGAGCAACCTATGCAGGACTTCAGACGGGAATGATTGGAAGCTTTTTTGCGAATCTTAGTTATGCTTATAGAGATTACGGGGTTCCTTATTGTTTTATTGCAACATCTGTAAATTCGGGAATATCCAAACCTCAAGGATACTCCGAGGAAATGATAACCAAAATTTTGAAGGAAAACACCAAAAAAGGAACGCATACTCAACTTATCACAGAAAATGATAGTAAAGAACATCCAAATATTATTGTGCTTCAAATGGAATCATTTACCGTCGCACAAGACTACAATCACATTAGCGTTGATAAGGACCCAACCCCTGTATTCAATGAATTATCTCAAAATTATACTTCTGGATGGTTCAGTGTTCCTGCATGCGGAGCAGGCACTGCGAATACTGAATTTGAAGTTTTAACAGGCATAAGCGCAAGATACTTTGGCCCCGGAGAATATCCATATAAGGGTAAGTTAAGAGAGCAGGCACTAGAATCAATGGCTTATGTCACGAAGAATCATGGATATGTAACGAGTGCACTACATAATCACAGAGCTCTTTTTTATAACAGAAACGAAGTATATGCAAATCTTGGGTTTGATACTTTTACCTCAGTTGAGTACATGAATGATGTATCATTTACTCCAACAAATTGGTGTAAGGACGAGGTTCTGACAAAAGAAATAATGGATATAATGACGAGCACAAAAGAGAGAGATTTTATGCACGTGGTTTCTGTGGAAGGTCACGGTCAATATCCTGCGGAGCAGGTGTTCAAGAATCCTTATACAACTGTGAAGGCAAAAAACGATGAAACCAAGTGGAAATATGAGTATTATCTTAATGAGTGCCATGAAATGGATAAATTCATCGGAGATCTTATAGATGAGATAGAGAAAGCCGGAGAACCGACGGTGATGTTGATTTATGGTGATCATATACCTGCACTTGATGTAACAGAAGATATTTATGATGCTCCCGATTTGTATAGCACCAGATATGTTATATGGGACAATATAGGTCTGAAAAAGACAGACAAAGATATAGCTGCTTATCAGAGCGGAGCAGAGCTTCTAGAAGACGCAGGCTTAGCGAACGAAGGAATTATCTTCGATTACCAGCAGACCACAAGTAGTAAGAATAAACAATATCAAAATCAACTTGAAGCTCTTGCCTATGATATGATGTATGGAAAAGAATATGTTTCCCAAGGTAAGAACTTAGTGAAGCCTACGGATATGAAAATGGGTCATAGGCAGATTCTAATTAAAGATGTTATCAAGATTGGAAACAAGTACTACATTAGGGGCAAGAATTTTACAGAAAGATCGATAATAAGCATGGATGGAAAGCAATTAAAAACAGTATATCTGTCACCAACGCTTCTTGCACTCAATGAAAAGATCTCAATCGAAGATGTTAACCTACTCGAGGTCAGCCAAGTAGACAAATCAGAGGACGAAGTACTGACGACGGTAGGAGCAAATGAGGAGCTCTAGACGATATTAAAATGCTAGTTTAATAAATTCGCTTAGATGTATAACTTTAAGCGGACGCATTATGCACTCACCTATATCAATAGGGACAAGGATTTGAATAACACCACTCCTGATTCTTTTATCACGCATAATATAAGGAATTAAATCCTCGAATCGGTAAGGTTCTTCAATATCGAAATCAAATTCTCGCAAGAGATCGGTTATTGCATTGTATGTACGAAGAGAGGTATATCCTGCGAATGCACAGGCACGAGTTTCAAGAGCGAGTCCATAAGATACAGCTATTCCATGAGAGATATGGTAATCACTATAAGCTTCTATAGCGTGTCCGATAAGATGTCCGAGATTAAGGTATTGCCTAAAAGACTGATCGTTTTCATCCATCTCTATAATGGATTTCTTTATTCTGATAGAATGACTAATAACATCAGAGTAGTCGTTATAGATAATAGCCTGACGTAGACTATTAATAATTTCATTACCACTAAGGATACCGTATTTAAGGATTTCGGCATATCCGTCAAGCTTTGAATTATTGGAAAGCGTGGCCATAACTGCAGGATCACAAATAACTAGGGAAGGGTTTCGTATAGTACCGACTTGGTTCTTTGCAGTTGGAAGATTGATTGCATTTTTCCCCCCTATAGAGGAATCGACAGCGGCAAGAAGAGTTGTCGGAATTTGAACAAACTGTGTACCACGACGATAAGTTGAAGCCACAAAACCAGCAAGATCACCGATAACACCTCCGCCAAGAGCGATAATAATATCAGAGGAAGAAAACTCGCTTTTGGCGAGAACCTCAAGAAGAAAAATATAATTTTCAACATCCTTGGAAAGCTCTCCAGCGGGAAGAACAATATCAACTATTTCATAACCAACCTCTCTCAGAGAATCAGCCAAGGTATTTAGATACAGACCACCTACATTGGCATCCGTTACGATAAGAGCTTTTTCTCCACCTATTTTGTTGGAAAGCAACTCTCCGGCTAAGGATAGAATATCCTGCTGTATTATAACCTCGTAAGAACTAGATCCATGAATGGTAATTTTATTCATTTCGATACACCTTTCTATATTTATCAAAGCCATTTTATCACAGGAGGACACAATGTCAGAAGAACTAAAAAGCGAATCTGTCGGAGAACCGATCGATGAGGAAATTATTGAAGAAATTAACGATCCGATTGTTGAGGATATTATTAAAGAAACAAGAGGAGATAAGGAAAATGAGCAAGATCGTCCAGAAGTTGAAGGAGTTCTTGAAATTGCAGAAGATGGCTTTGGCTTTCTAAGGTTCGACAACTACATAACATCAAATAAAGATATATATGTATCCCCAACTCAAATCAGAAGGTTCGGATTAAGGACGGGAGATATGATACATGGGATTACCAGAAAACCGAACAGCAATGAGAGATTTGGGGCATTGTTGTATGTTAAAGAGGTCAATGGAATGAATCCGGTAGAGTCTAGAAAGAGACCGTATTTTGACAATTTGACCCCGGTCTTCCCAAATAAAAAAATTGTTCTTGAGTCCTCCAGCATAGATTTATCAACCAGAATAATGGACCTTGTTGCCCCGATAGGAAGAGGACAAAGAGGATTGATAGTGGCCCAACCGAAAGCAGGAAAAACTGTGCTCCTTAAGAAAATTGCTGCAGCAGTCGAGGCGAAATACCCAGATATTGAATTAATTGTATTGCTCGTGGACGAAAGACCTGAAGAGGTTACGGATATGAAGAGGAGTCTAAAGCGATCCGAAGTTATTTATTCAACATTTGATGAACAGACATCTCAACATATCAAGGTTGCATCAATGGTAATAGAGAGGGCAAAGAGATTGGCTGAAATGGGCAAGGATGTTATGATTTTGTTAGACTCAATAACAAGATTAGCAAGGGCATATAATATGGAAGTACCCTCATCGGGAAGATCCCTATCCGGAGGATTAGATCCGGGAGCTCTTCACCCACCTAAGAGATTTTTTGGCACAGCAAGAAATCTAGAAGAAGGTGGAAGTGTTACAATATTAGCGACAGCTCTTGTGGATACAGGAAGCCGTATGGATGATGTAATATATGAAGAGTTCAAAAGCACGGGGAATATGGAGCTGCACCTTGATAGGCAATTGAGTGAGAGACGCATATTTCCGGCTATTGATTTATATAAATCGGGAACAAGAAGAGAAGACTTGCTGCTATCAAAGGACGAATATACAGTTATGCATATGCTCCGCCGAGCAATGTCCTCAGGAAGTGTTATGGAGGTTACAGAAGAAATAATAGATAACCTATCGAGCACTAAGAGCAACAAAGACTTCGTATCATTTATGCTTAAGAAGCTTGGATAGATAGTAGTAGTGATATAATTTATTTAGTTTGAATTTAGATAAAGAGAGTCGAATTTATGGCAAAAATAGATTACAACAAAATATTCATTAAAGAAGCATGCCCGACTTCGATTGGAGGTCAGGCGATAATGGAAGGCGTTATGATGCAGGGACCTGAACGCATTGCTATTGCCATGAGGCTACCTTCGGACGAGCTTTACCTTATGACTAAGAAGAAGCCTTCGGAACCGGCATCTATGAAGATTCCTATTATAAGAGGAGGAGTTGCTTTCTTCCGTTCTCTTGCGCTTGGAATGTCAACGCTTATGGAGTCAGGAAACATTCTCGAAAAGTATGCATCGGATGAATATGCAGAAGAACCGGGAAAGGTTGAGCAGTGGATCGACCGAAAATTTGGGTCAAAAACCACTTGGAATCTTATGATGGCTTTGTCTGTGTTGTTTGCTGTCGTCATTACAATAGCGGCTTTCATCATATTCCCAACATGGATAGTGAATTTCCTTAAGAGATGGATTACAAACGAGATTGCCCTTAATTTGATGGAGGGGATTCTCAGAATAATTTTATTTGTTCTGTATGTTGTGGGAATAAGCAAGATGGAAGATATACAAAAGCTGTTCCAATATCATGGTGCAGAGCATAAGACGATACATTGCTTTGAGAACGGGATTGAGCTTACACCGGCAAATGCCGACCAGTTTACAACACTTCACCCTAGATGCGGAACGAGTTTTTTGATGTTCGTAATGATAATAAGCTTATTACTGTTCAGTCTTTTGGGATGGCCAAGCCTGCTGTGGAGAATTACATCGAGATTGCTTCTTATACCTGTAATCGCAGGGCTCAGTTACGAGTTGTTAAAGTGGGCGGGGCGTTCTGATAATAGGGTGGTGAGAGTTCTCAGCTTCCCTGGCATTATGATGCAGAGGCTTACAACGGCTGAACCGAGCAGATATCAGATTGAGGTAGCAATTCTCGCACTCAAGGCGGTGCTTCCAGATTCATCGATACCAATTATGGAGGGCTTTGTCGACAAGAGTGGCAAGAGGATAAGAGATTTTATTGATGAAGAGGAAATAAGTAAAGAGGATAAAGCAGAAGCTGAGCTCGCCGAGAGCATAAAGATGCTTAAGGGCATGGATGTTATGGATCACACACTGGTAATGCCTGATAAATATTCAGAAAGTGATGCTAAGTATAAGAAGATGGCACAGACGATGTCGATACCGACGCCAAAGAGGTTTACAAGCGATATTAGGACGGTGGAGAACTCTTTGCGCTGGGGAGAATCCGTCCTTTCGATGATTGAAAATGGCAAAAACGAAGCGATGTTGATAATGAACTATGCAACAGGCTTGAATAGAAGCCAACTAATTACAAGGGCCAAAGAAATCATGAGAGACGATGATTTCGAAGAATATGAAAGAAGAATACAGGCAAGGTTAGCAGGAACGCCTCTACAATATATTGTAGGGACACAGGAATTTATGGGTATTCCTTTTCGGGTTAATCCATCCGTTCTAATACCCAGACTTGATACAGAAGTTTTGGTCGAAAATATAATAAAAATAATTAAAGACAAGAAACTTACATCTCCAACAATACTGGATATGTGTACAGGAAGTGGAGCTATCGGTATTACCCTAGCAAAGAATTTTCCTGATTCTATTGTGACCTTGACGGACGCTTCGGGAGAAGCCCTCAAAACAGCTGTTGGAAACTCAGGGCTGAATAGGGTCAATAGGCAGTGTAGTTTCTTGATTGGAGATATGTTCGATGCTCTGCATGACGAGAAAAAGTTTGATGTTATAGTATGCAATCCCCCATATATAGAGACAGCCGTTATTGACTCTTTACCGGTTGAAGTTAAAGACCA